>JAHEBN010000150.1 GCA_024645245.1 Jiulongibacter sp.
ATATCAGGAAATGCATAGCAATTATTTTCCTGAATTGGAGAATTCGGCGGAAGAGTTCCTGTCTGATAATGGATTGGAATTCAAAGACATAAACGAGTCAACTTTAAGCAAAATACTGAAAGATAAATACAACGTTTCTGTAAGTTTATTTGACGAAGAAGACCAACCACTTCTAGCCAATTTAAGATCCATTTACAAACCAAAATCGGGCAGATTACTATTAAATAAACGTATTAGCTCTGAACAAAGAACATTCACAATAGCCAAGGAATTAGGTTTTTTCTACCTTGACCTGAAAGAAAGACCCATGACTTCTTCCTGGATAGAAGTAAACTCTTTTGATGAAGTTTTAAATAATTTTAAAGCTTCCTATTTTGCCGGGGCACTTCAGATTTCTCAAAATCTATTGATTGATAAAATCAAAGATTGGTTTGCTCAAAAACATTGGAATCCTGAATATTTTGAAAAACTTACTCAAAGCTTCAAAAGTACACCAGAAACTTTGTTACATCGGATGAGTAATCTAATTCCACAACATTTCGGCATAAACAATATTATATTCGTAAGATTTGAAGCCCAATCCGGATCTACCGATTATAAGCTCACCAAAGAGATGCACCTGAGCCGTAAACTAGGCTCAAGAGAAACACACACCGAACATTATTGCCGTAGATGGGTTTCTATCAACTTATTGGACAATCTATCTTTTAAACAATCAATAGGTAAATATTCAAAACCTATCATTGAAGCTCAAACCTCCTCTTTTGTAGAGGCCAAAAGTGAATTCTTTGTAGTAGGAATAGCCCGCCAATTACATATACAAAGAAATATCAATGAAAGTGTTAGCATGGGCTTTGGCCTGGATGATCCTGGTATTGAACAAATTGCCTTTTTAAAAGACAAAAAAATTGTCAATAATCAGGTAAACAAAACCTGCGAAAGATGCTCCATTTTTGATTGCAAAGAAAGGCTATTCGCTCCAACTGTTTTGCAAAAACAGAGGCGAATCAAGGAAATGAAAAAGGTTTTGGAGAAGTTTTAAACCGACTCGGCCACAACTTCTTTAACTTCAGGAACCATATTGGTCAGTAAACGCTCTATACCATCTTTAAGTGTAATAGTAGCTGAAGGGCAACCACTGCAAGAGCCCTGTAACATTACTGTCACTTTGCCTGACTCTTCGTCAAAATCGGCAAAATTAATAGCCCCACCATCTGACTCTACAGCCGGGCGTACATACTGCTCCAATGCCGCTTTTATCTTTTGAACAGCAGGTGAATCATTAGCATCGATTATCAGGGTATTGTTGTCTATGGTTTTTTGTGCAAAAACCGGATGCTCGTCGTCAAAATAAATTTTCAGGAATTTTTTGAAATCACCTAATACCTCCTCCCAGGTTGTTTCGTCGTCTTTGGTGATCGTAATGAAATTAGAAGCAATAAATACACGCTGAACAAAAGGAAACTGAAAGCAATCTGCAGCAAGTGGAGATGCTTTTTCCTCACTCAAAGCTGCCTTCATATCCGGATAATCGAATGATAGGCCATCAGGCACCAATTCATAATTCAATACAAATTTCATTGAATTCGGATTCGGACTTAGTTCCGTATAGATCATCGTACTTCTTTTCAACATTCGTTTTTATTCATTTTGATTTAAAACTAACAATTGGGTAACGCATTCGACATAAAATAAGTTTTCTTACAATAAAATTTAAGTACATTGTGTTCTTAGCCTAAAATCATTCATTGTGGTCAAAATCTTTTTGCTTTTCGTTAGTCTGTTTATAACAAGTCACTGTTTATTTTCTCAAAATACTTTTAAAGAAAAACCAGATTGGCCCAAAGGTAATTACCGGATTGCTTATTACGGAAATATTGGGGTAAATCCAGGCATTGATTTGGGCTATGAGTTCGCTTTTTTGGAAAACGTTAAAACAAAAGACCGAACACGACGTAATCGGGAAATTATTAAATACAAAACACGGAGACTAGAAATTGTACCCGAGTTTGGAATGTTTTTCGACCTTGGTAGTCAAACGAGCGTTTTCGAAAAAATCAATTTGCAATATAAAAAGATAAATAATCACCGGTTTTCATTTACAGGCAGCGTGGGAGCGGGATATTTACAGAATATTTTAAGAAATGTATATACATTTGATGATTTAGGGATTTCAGAACAAGGCATGCAATTATACAACTATTTCGCCCCGGAAATAAAGGTGGGTATAGGCAGAATTCATCTGAGGAATGGGAAAATGGGTGGTACTTACCTCAACTTTTCCTCACAGTTTTTATTCAATTACAACACCAGTATTTTACCAGCCCCAGCTATTGAATTGGGATATCGATTTAAATAAAATTAAAAATGAAAATAAAATTAATAGCACTCCCATTGCTGGCTTTTGTATTTAACGCCTGCTATCAAAATCTCGATCCACAAAATCTAAAGCAGACTTTGTATGTAACTCATAATGAATCTACTATGCCTGTCTATTTGTTTGGCAATAGCGAGTCGAAAAAAATTATTTTGGTGATTCACGGCGGCCCCGGAGGAAATGGTATGGAATACCGATCGGGAAGCTATACGCAAACACTGGAAGAAAAATACCTGATGGCCTACTGGGATCAAAGAGGACAAGGTATGGCTCAGGGGAAGCAAACAGAGGAAGCTTTTACCATAGCCAATTTGGCTGCTGATTTAAACGCGGTAGTTCTGACTTTGAAAAAACGATTCGGAGATGAATATGAGATGATATTAATGGGTCACAGTTGGGGAGGGCTTTTGGGTACCGCATTTATGGTAAATCCGGAATACCAGAAAAATATAAGTGGATGGATAGAAGCAAATGGTGCTCATGATTTACCGCTTTTAAATAAGACGGCCATTGAAAAGTTCAGGATTGAAAGCAAAAAACAGATTGATGCAGGCAACTCGGTAGATGAATGGAGTGGTATAAGTGATTGGGCTGAAAACATCGACATTAATGACATAAGCTCAGCAGAAAGTGTTGAAATTAACGAAAAGGCATTTGAGGTTGAAGGATATTTACAAAACGACGGTTTCCTTGAATTCGAAGACCCAAGCTTCCGCGATCTTAAAATTGCCCTATTTTCACCGGAGAATCCGCTGACTTCTTTTTTAAGCGGAAATATAACAAATGTATTGCTCGATGCCGAAATTGAACAAAGCAGTTTAACTGCTCAACTTTATAAAATCAACAAACCTTGTTTGCTTATCTGGGGGAAATACGATTTTGTGGTACCTGCAGCATTGGGAGAATCTGCTATAAATTTGATATCATCAACTAATAAAAAATTGGTGATATTTGAAAAGAGCGGACACTCCACCATGAGCAATGAGCCGGAAAAATTCAGTAAGGAGGTTATAAACTTTATAGAAAGTCTTTAGAATAGCTATAAACCCAAAAAAGGAACCCATAAGGATTCCTTTTCATAATAACCAGTATCGCAGATTCTTAAGCCTGAGCTTCAGCCGGCAAAACGTGTACAAACGATTTACCATCGCGACCTTTCTTGAAAGTCACTGTACCTTCAGTTAATGCAAATAAGGTATGATCACGACCAAGACCTACATTAAGACCCGGATTGTGTTTCGTACCACGCTGACGCACCAGAATATTTCCGGCGATCGCATTCTGACCTCCAAATAATTTAATACCCAATCGCTTACTTTCTGATTCGCGACCGTTTTTAGAACTACCTACACCTTTCTTATGTGCCATGATATTTAATATTTTATGGTTAACGGCTTTTCAGCCACTAATTTTTCAATTTCTTAACCAACGATATCGTTGATCATCACTTTGGTCAATGACTGACGATGACCATTCGATTTTTGGTAAGTTTTTCTACGTTTCTTTTTGAAAACGATTACTTTGTCACCTTTAAGGTGCTCAAGAATAGTGCCTTTTACCGAAGCACCATCTACTGTCGGAACGCCAACTTTAATGGCTCCTTCGTTGTCAACAAGGAGTACCTTGTCGAATACAAGCTCAGCGTTCGCATCACCTTCTAACCTGTGGGTGAAGATGTGGCGACCCTTTTCTACTTTGAATTGCTGGCCTGCTATCTCTACAATTGCATACATGTTAATGAACTTTATGTTATAATTTGGGGTGCAAAATTAATGGATTTTATTAATAAATCCAATTGCCCTTTAGATATTTAAACTCTTTTTTGATAATATTTTTAGCTATTACTTTTCAAATACCCCTTCACAATAAAGAATTGTGCCAATCCATAGGTACTCATGATCCAAAAACCTGAATTTGGAACAGGGGATGAAAACTTATTAATAGCAATAAATGAATCGGATAAAATAAATAAAACAGCTCCGATTACAATAGGTTCATATCCGGATATGGTACTTTTTCGCATAGCCGCCATGGCTCCCATGATCGAAATTACCAAAATATAAACATAAACAGGAATTTTAAGCTCGGCCGGTAGAACGCCATTTAGTGGCCCCGCCAAAAGTAAACCTAAATAGGCTATTAATGGCAAAATACGAATCCACTTCCATTCTGTATCCTTGATAAACACGCTTATATAAAATAGATGTGCTATTAAAAATGCTCCCAAGCCATAAATAAAGAATTCAGGCAATCGAACCATTAAAAATAAATCACCCAGCCAGGAAAAAAACAAAGCTGCCAGAATCAAAACCTCCGATTTGAAAGTTCCTTTTTCCCGCCAAACCCAATACATCAAAACCGGCATCAAAAGCGATTTACTGGCAATAGCCACCCCTGATCCTAAATATTCTTCTGATAGAATGTTTATTATCAGCAAAATGAAAAACACTACACGAATCATTGGAAATTATTTTTTAGAAGTTCTGGAAAACAAATGAATAATCAGGAACAAACCAAAATTAAGATTTTAATTCTTATTTTGACATATAGTCTGAGTTAAACCAAATCTTATTCCTGATTCAAAAAGCCTTTTGTTCTGCCTTTCAGATGGATACTTAAACAATGAATGTTGTTTTAAGTATGGATTCAAAAAAACTGTTGTTCCTGTTTTAAAATCATATTTCCCTGCAAAACCGGCGTATACTCCTATTCCGGGCCGTAAAACTTTGTTATCAGAGTTACTTATATCAAAATCGAATAAAATTCCGGAATTCAGGAATAAAAACCGATTAGTTAAAAGCTTTATTCCCAAGGGTAAGAATTTATGGGATAAGGAGTACGATCGTATTGCGGTGGAATGTTGGGTGTGACGTGTGACTGGTGCCGGGCAAAATTAAATACACTTTCCCATTCGATTTTATTTCTTAATGATTTCGAAATAGTGAATCCAAAATCATAGAATCCCTTCCCTTTAATCCTGGTGCTCCTGCCAGGCCATTGGCATAATTAAGCGTATTGGTTCCAAAAGATGAAAAGCTAAGCCCAACCTGAGTCTTATTTTGCTGTCCAAAAGATTCCGTCAAAAGTATATAAAACAAAGAAAAATAAGAAGTTTTCTCATAACAAAACTTATTCAACAGCTTAATTTTCAACAACTTGCTTCTATAAAACTAAAAGTCAAAGAAGCATCTCCCCAATTTCCTTCCAATTGTTCACCCGCTTATAATCATTTATAGGTTGATTGTGAATGGCATCGTACAAAAGACATTCACCTTTAAACGAAATCAGATTTTTTTCGTGATCATCGATCATGATATCTCCACTCACGATACTTTTATCGCCGCATAAAACCAGGTTTTTCCAATGTATAAAAGGAAAATGCTCTTCCAGCCATTCGTGTTTTTCTTTCAATGAATTGGGAAACTCCATTGCCGCAGAGACAATAAAAACTTCGTATTTCTCCTGTAATTTTTCAATAACTTCCTGTGAATCAGGCAGTACATGGAGATTTCTGAAAAACCCGGGTTGAAAAAGTCCGTTTCTCACTTTCAGGTATTTAATACCCACTTCATCTTGCCAAAGTGTGTTTTTCTGAAAATCAGATTTTTGAAAGTTTGTCTGGTAATGCGAGTTGTACATATCAAGAATACCCTTACTTGCATCGGCCATCACATCGTCCATGTCTATTATCACACGCTTCATATTCTCTTATTTTAACCAATAAAATTGTATTCCTCCTTTGTAAGCATAAGGATAGCCCGTCTTATGCTCATCTCCGGTATAAATATATGTATTGTAAATATCCATTAAAATTCGTCTGAAAAGCATTTTTTGATAACCAATTCCTGCCCCAATTCCACTGCTTGAATTTCTTTGAAACTCCCAAACCTGCCGGCGGATTTCGCGAGTACCTGTGGTGTAATAGAATTCTCCCTGCAAGTATAAGCCTTCTGTTTTGGTCACTGAATAGCACTTTTTCGCTCTTATTTTATTCAAGGCATACCATCTAAACTGCGGGTTAGCTTCAAATTGTATGGCCTGATTTAGCCAGGGTTTGTCAGAAGACTCCCAGATACTTTTACTGAAATCCACATCGTAATAATGCGAACGGATAAAATAAGCATCGGCATCCAGATTGACGCTTGTAAATGACTTACCCAATGGAATTTCATAGGCCAGTTGCGGCTTAAAAAACAAGCCGGCTTTCGAAAGATTCAGTACGTTTTGCAGGCCGATTTTTAATAAAGGTTTATTAGTATCTATGCAGTTGGTTTCGGCACAATTGGTTTTAAAATATAGTTTTTTATTAAAACTTCCCAGTGGCAAGGTTGCCTTAAAATAAGTTGAAACTTGCGGAAAAGTACGAATGTCTATATTATACAACTTTTCAGGCTCATAGTAAATATCTTTATAAACGGCTCTTTCTATTCCGGCAAAAACGCCAAAATCAATGGCTCCGAAAAACTGCCGGCCAAATTTTATTCCAATTACTGATTGGGGAATATATGTCAGAATGCTGTATTTGTGCCGAATGCTATCCACGTGATTCCAGCCTTTTGTGTATGACTTACCAAAATAAGTAAAGGAGGGGCTCAGGTAAGTTCCTGAGAGCACTTTTTCGGGATGAATTACTTTATGATTCGCTATAAGTGCGTCTTTATTGAGATAATATCGGGCTTCTAATTGAACCGGTAGTTCGAGCTCCGGATTGTCAAAAGCATAATTGAGAGAGACAATAAAATTAATTGAGAAGTTTTCCTTAAGACCAATTTCACCTCCAATACCCATATTAAAATTCAGCGATTGATCCAGTAATGTGTTGCCATTTAATTGCCATGCAAATTTCATTAAAGCATTAGCAGGTATATACATTTTTGCGGAATCTGTTCTGGGATCATTTTGGGCATAAAGCTGTAGCGACAGCATTGAATACAGAAAAAGGATTCCTAATCTTCGACTCATAAAATTAAGGCTGATAACCAATAATGATTTTCTTTGAGCGAATATCATCATCCTGATTTACAATCACGAAGTAATTGCCATCTTTTAAGCCTGCCAGATCAAAATCATGCATTCCCTTGTCATGCACAGCTTCCTGTAGTACTTTTCCTGGCAAATCCTGCAACTGAAAATGAGTTTCGATTCCGGCGGGTACCTTTACATAAACCTTGGCGTCCTCCTCATTCATATATATTAAAACATCGTTTTTATTCATTCTCACAAAACTTAGGTCTATCGCACAAAGGTAGTTTTTCTGAATTATTGAATAAGTCAATGATATAAAAAAATACAATATTAATAGCTCAGATAGTTATTTCTACCCGATTCCCTTCCGGGTCCAGCACAATAGATTCGTAAAATCCATCGCCCGTCCATCTGGGTTCACCCACAATTCTTATCTCTTCAGCTCTCATTTTATCCGTGATTTGATAAACCATTTCTTCTGATCCCACTGAAAAAGCAAAGTGTGTTAATCCCTGAATTTCTTCCCCTGATTCTTGTCCGGCAAAAGGGATCGTAATTTTCCGCATTATTTCTAAAGATGCACCTTTTTCAAAACTCAGAAAATAAGACTCAAAACCTTTTTTGGGATTTACATATTTTTCATTGCATTTAGCTCCAAACCATTTCATATAAAATAACTTAACTGCCTCTAAATCTGAGCAATAAATGGCCAAATGGCTGATATAAAAATTCATAACTACATTGTTTCGTTTTAACCTTTGTGTTGTACTTAATTTTGAGGGATGAATAAAATCTTGTTCAATTCAATTTTGAATTATTTTCGTAAGATTTTCAAAACCAAAGCTTAAATTGCATATCTTTTTTTAGAAGTCCTTGTATAAAACAATAACAATTCTAATCATTATAATCTTTCTGGCTATAGGGAACCTGAAGGGGCAAATAAAACTTTCGCCCGGTTTGCATTCTGTTTACAATAATCCTTTGAATGGTTTTGGAGCTGGCTTAAGGATTCAAGGCAATTTGAGTACTAATTGGGCTCTTTGTTTTCAAACTCAATACATGCCTGGATTTAATGCAGTTAATGAAATGAATGCCAACTTGAATTTGCTTTATTATCCTGTTTCGAGTCAAAAAACAGTAAGTCCTTATCTGTTTGGCGGTCTGATGGGAAACTATTGGTTTAATTATACGCCATCGAGTAACCCTAAAGCAAATCAGAAAAACTTTTTGGCAGATGCCGGGGCTGGTTTACAGTTTACCCTAAAAGGAATAATACCTTTTGCCGAATTCCATTACAATCCCATTTGGAACGAAAGTAATACGATGGTAGGCCTTAGGATACAACCTACAAAGAGCCTCAGGAAATATAAAAAAACAATGGAATGTCCAAAAATTCTATGAAATACCTTTTCCTTTCCGGAATTCTGATCCTAATACTGGCTTGTTCTACAGACAGGCTTATCCCTTTGGAAGTTAATTCAACAGAAGGCGAGGATCTTCCTTTGCCGCCGCCCTATCAATCGAATGAAACCTACTCACGTGAAAAGGCTATTCAATTTCTGGAAAAAATTAAACCGAATCCTGCAAAACGCAAACTTAATAATATCAGCGATTTACCACTTACAGGACCAAAAGGTACCCGAATATTTTTCTACCCTTATGCACTTAAAAATTCCCTGGGCGAACCAGTGGATTTCCCTTTTGAATACGAACTTTTAGAAATATATACGATGAAAGACATGCTACTTCATCGTAAGTTTCCGGTGTCAGACGGGCAAATTTTAAAATCGGGAGGTGAAATATATTTCAAACTCTATAAAGATGGTAAGGAAGTAAAAATAAAGGATCCCGGTTTTCCTATTCAAATAAATATGCCGTCTTCCGAAAATACAGATACCGGCATGATACGCTTTATGGCTAAAGGTGAACTAAACGATACATTAAACTGGCAGCCGATGGGAGATTTAATAGCAGTAAGTCAAAAACAAACCAATCAATGTATAGAATTCATAAATCAAACCTGCTATACATATCCCTTACAAATATTCAAAGACTCCTATCTGGCTTTGGGTACTTCTTTTGACTGGATAAACTGCGATCGCTTTTTACTTGAACCAAAAGAAAATCTGGTAAAAATTAAATTTACCTCTGAATTTAAACCGGACGAAATCTTGCTTTTCTTGTGTTTTCCTGAGATCAATTCAGTGATAGGTGTTAACAATTTTGAATCATTGGCAATGCCGACCGATATGAAAGTTAAGGCTGTTGGACTTGCTGCAGATAAAGAAGGAAAACTGAAATACCACTATTCGGAATTTTTATCCGGAAACAATTTGATCATACCTATTAAACTGGATGACATTTTGGAACAGGATTTCCTTGATTTGTTGGAAACACTCTAAATGTTTTCAGCTCAAAAAATCATCTAAATGCGATAAACGAATATCCGCATAAGTATTTATATAAAAATCACAAGGAGGAAGCTCCTCCTTGGTATGGCTGCTTAGCACGCCCACCACTTTCATGCCCGCATTAATTGCGGCAGAAACTCCGGAAAAGGAATCTTCAAATACCACACAATTGCTTGTTTCTACGCCCAGATTTTTAGCTGAAGTGAGATAAACCTCCGGATGTGGCTTGTGATTATTTACATTTTCGCTGGCAAGTATGGATTCCATATTTGATTCAAACCCCAATGTTCCCATTATCAAATCGAGATTTGCCCGTGGAGCTGAAGTCGCGACCCCGGTCCTATAACCCGCAGATTTTAAATCACTTAACCATTCCAAATAGCCTCTAATCGGATTAACCTGTTCTTTGTATATTTCCCGGAAAAGGCCTTCTTTTTCCTCCTCCATTTGTTTGAACTCCTCGCCAACTATTTCTCTGCCCAGAAAATGCTTCAAAATATACGAATTGCTTTTGCCAAACATATGTTCGGCAAATTCCTGATCGCTTGGATTTAGCCCTCTTTTGCCAAAAAATACCCGGAATGCCTGGGAATGAAAAGGATTGGTATGGCAAATAACACCATCCATATCAAAAATTACTGCTCTGTGTTTCATAATCGCAAAGGTAAATCAGGCAAAAAGAATTTGAAGGAAAATGTTCAGAATATTAGCAAGTTTCCAAGTAAACATTCCTATTGGTCTATCCGTTTTGTATATTTGCAAATTACCCAATCGGCTACTCCAGAACGGATGAATTCAGACGAAAAAGCAATAGACATAAGCAATTTAGACCCCCGCGATTTTATCATTATTAAAGGTGCGAAAGTCCATAATCTCAAAAATATTGACGTTGCCATACGTCGAAATAAGATGACTGTTATCACTGGCCTTTCCGGCAGTGGTAAATCTTCTTTGGCATTTGACACGCTCTACGCCGAAGGGCAGCGAATGTACGTAGAAAGTCTGAGCAGCTATGCCAGGCAGTTTTTGGGCCGAATGGAAAAACCCGAAGTGGAATACATAAAAGGTGTTTCACCGGCTATTGCGATTGAGCAAAAAGTTAACTCCCGCAATCCCAGATCAACTGTAGGTACCACTACCGAAATTTACGATTACCTAAAGTTGCTTTTTGCACGGGCCGGCACCACGTATTCACCCGTTTCAGGTAAAGAAGTTAAGAAAAACACTGTTACTGATGTTGCTGATT
>JAHEBN010000014.1 GCA_024645245.1 Jiulongibacter sp.
TTATCTATTCTCAATCGGAACAAATTCACGTGCGGTATGCCCGGTGTAAATCTGACGTGGCCTTCCTATCGCTTGACCTTCATTGCGAAGTTCAAGCCATTGAGCAATCCATCCCGGTAGCCTACCAATAGCAAACATAACAGTAAACATATTTACCGGAATGCCTAAAGCCCGGTAAATTATTCCGGAGTAGAAGTCAACATTAGGATATAATTTTCTGGATACAAAATAGTCATCTTTCAATGCAGCTTCTTCCAATCCTCTGGCAATATCCAGAATAGGGTCGTTAACGCCTAATTTCTCCAATACATCGTCAGCAGCTTTTTTGATAATTCTGGCTCTGGGATCGAAATTTTTATATACACGGTGACCAAAGCCCATCAAGCGGAAGTTTGAATTTTTGTCTTTAGCCATATCAATGTATTTTTTTACATTGCCTCCATCGGCTTTTATGGCTTCCAGCATTTCGATAACTTCCTGATTGGCACCACCATGAAGTGGACCCCAAAGAGCTGAAATACCGGCAGAAATAGATGAATATAAATTCGCCTGAGACGAACCAACCAATCTTACGGTCGATGTAGAGCAGTTTTGTTCGTGATCGGCGTGTAAAATTAAAAGTTTGTTCAATGCACTTGCCACTACTGGATCTACGTGGTAATCCTCAACCGGAAGTGCAAACATCATGTGCAGGAAGTTAGAACAGTAATCCAGTTTATTTTGTGGATAATTGATCGGGTGCCCCTGTGATTTTTTATAGCACCAAGTGGCTAAAGTTGGTAATTTGGCCATCAATCTTACAATATGGTGATCGATGTTCTCTTCTTTGCTTTTGTCAAAAAGCTCAGGATAAAAACCACACATGGCACTTACTAATGACGACATTACCCCCATCGGATGGGCATTTACCGGAAAACCGTCAAAGATTTTACGCATATCTTCGTTTACCAATGTATGACGCGTAATACCTCCTACGAAATTGTCGTACTGTTCTTTATTGGGAAGTTCACCGTAAATTAAAAGATAGGCAACACCCAGAAAGTCAGCTTTTTCAGCAAGATCTTCAATTGAATAGCCCCTATATCGCAAAATGCCATTTTCACCATCCAGAAAAGTGATGGCTGATTTAGTAGCACCTGTATTTTTATAGCCGGGATCTAAAGTGATCAAACCGGTTTGTCCACGAAGTTTCGAAATATCGATGGCTTTTTCACCTTCAGAACCCGTAAAAACCGGATATTCAAACTCCTGACCATCGAAAATTATTTTAGCCGTTTCAGCCATTTATATTGAGATTTTGATATTATAGGTATATAATTAAATGGGACGCTAAGATAATAAAAATAGTACAAATTTTAGGTAGTAGAATAAAAAATGTGAGTGGATATCTAAAATCAAAAAAATAATATCAGAAATTGTAAAAAAAGGATAGCGGGTTTCGAATTTAAAGACAACGAGGTACTTTAAGTATAAGTTTAATGTTTATTTTACTTAAAATTATTATTGTTAAAATACAATCTTTTAGGGTTTAAAATAGCTTATTTCTTTTTATTTCTTGCTTCACATTGTATTTCTACTTGGTGCCAATCTACCGAAACCCCATTACTTACCTCCAACTTGACTTGATAAACTGACGGGTTTTTAAATGTGTATTTGAAGCTTTTTTGATTAGAAATAGCCTCATCGTTCAAATACCAGTTATATGTTATTTCAGATTCAGGTCCGGTTGTGGCCAATGATTTAGCATCAAATTGTACCTCAAAAGGAACTATTCCCTTTAAATTATCGGCCTCGATGTATGCCTCGGGTAATGACCTACCATTGGAATAGTAAATTTTTACAATTTTAGAATTGCCTAATAAAATAAGTGTACCATCTGTATTAAACTCCATTGAATTTATTGCAAAATTGCCTGGAGAAGCTACGAATGGTTCGATATTTAGTAATTTATTAAGTGAACCGTAAGTGGTAACCTCAATCCCCGTGATAGGGTCATAACCAAAAACTTTTTGATCGTAATATATTGGAAAAGCAAAAGGATTTCCTTCGTTAAGAGCTGCCTGAAATCGGGTGGTATAATTTATTTTAGAATTACTTATTTGACTGAAATCTGTTAAAATGAATTCAGATCCATTTTTATGCCTACTTAAACGACGCACCAGATATTCATTTTCCCCATTTTCCTGAAAACAATAAACATAGCCATTTTCATTAAAATCCGGGTCGTGTTTAAGATAAATGGTGTTAATTAAATCAGGAAAAATTCCACAAAAGATCCATTTTTTTTCCAGAACATTATATTCTAGCAACCTGCCGTTTTGTTCAATAATCAAAATATTACCATTGGGTGCTATAGAGAAGGATTTTGCCTGATTTAATGTGTCGGATAAACTAATAGTGGAAAAATCTGATTTTTCGGGTAAAATTTCACCGGCTACTTTGCTGTAATCTGGTCCATTAGTGGCAGCCACTTCTTGCATTGCTGAGAGGATATGATTTAAGAAATCTTCATTTGCGTACGCCAGAGAATCGCCCCCTAAAGCAGTATAGAACATTTTATTTCCATATTCTGAAACGTGATACCAGGATAAAACATTCCCACCTAAATCCATTATTACCGGTTTGCAATCGAAAGGTAATTTTTGAAAAAATAATGGTTTATCGTTTAATTTCCATAAAATCGGAACTTTCGCTTTACCTATATAAAGGTTTGTTATCAAATTACTTAATTGAGGGGTTTCAGGTTGTTGGTCTGTTAATTTGCCCACCAGAAATTTTTCAAACCAAAGCCATTTCGTGTCCGTTTGATTGCAGGCATGAATGCCAACAAAACCTCCACCTGCTTTAAAATATCTTTCTAATTCAGTAGATTCTCTTAAACTCAGTGAATTTATACCGGTATTGAGAAAACAAACCAAATCGTATTTTGCTAATTCCTCTTCGTTAAAAACATCCGGATTTTCGGCAATTTGAATTGTAATATTAGCTAAAGAAGCCTTTTCGCCTATATTTAATAAGGCTATTTTGTTCAGTTCGGTGTATGTAGGTTCCGGGTGACTATAAATTAAAACTTGCTGTCCAAGGGAATGGAAAGTTAAAACTAAAAAATAACATGTAATTATGAAGGTATATCGCATGCTTTAAACTCGTAGTCCAAAAATAAGTATTCTTTCAGATATTAAACTTGTTAAGAATTTCAAAGGCTTTCTTTTTTATTTGGATAATAGGCAAATCGCCATCAATCCAATGTATTTTTAAACCCTTTTTCTCCATACTTCTGAAAAATGTCATTTGTCTTTTTGCATAACGATGAATTTCCGTTTCTAGTTTTTTAAACATCTGATTATATGAAATCTGTTTTAAAACATATTGCGTGAGGTATTTATATTCCAATCCGTAATAGATTAATTTATCAGGACTGATACCTGACGCAAGGAGCTTTTCTACTTCATTTACCATTCCTTGCGATTCCAGCCTTTCTTTTAACCTTTGTGTTATTTTATTTCTTCGGTTTTCCTGAGATGGGTTTATGCCGATAATCAAGGGTTTAAGCTTAGGTTGAGGGTCTTTTGGAATATTTTTTGCCGACTGTTTAGCAATTTCTATTCCTCTGATAATTCTTTTTCGCGTCGAAGTGTCAATAGGGGTGCTCCCTTGAATTTGTTTCAATCGATTTATTAATTCATCGTCACTTAATAAATTTAATTCTGTGCGTAAAGCAGCATCGGGTTCATATTTAGTGTTTTGATATCCTTGTAAAACCGCCTGAATGTAAAGCCCTGTACCGCCGCACAGGATGGGCAATTTATCTTTTTCTTTTATGATTTGAAGAGCCGCTGCGAAATCCTTTTGAAAGCTTGCGAGGTTATATTCTTCACCTGCCTCAATAATATCTATCAGGTGATAAGGAATAGCATTTCCATCAATTAGATAGTTGCCTAAATCTTTACCAGTTCCAATATTCATCCCTCGATAAACCTGCCTGCTATCGGCTGAAATAATCTCCGTATCGAGTAAATTTGCCATAACCACAGCTAGATTAGTTTTACCTGAAGCTGTCGGTCCTAAAATTACAAGTACATCAAATTTACTTTTGCTCATTATAATATTTCTTCAATTTCCAACTCCCTGAATTCCAAATGCAGTCTTTTTCATTTTCGAAGCGGACTCTTTTATTTTTTAAATCAAGTTTATATCCCATAGGTTCAGTTTTACCCACTATTTGGAATCCTAATTTTATAAAATTTTGTCCATTGCTCCAATCGGCGTCAATGTAGGTCATCAATTCATCTGGTTGATAATTTTCTTCGTAATGTTTTAAAAATTTATCCAGACCACCAATTATTGAAAGATTTTTGGTGGTTGCAAAGCGTACCATTTCATGAGAAACAATCGTTTTATCTTCTTTTTTAAATCTTCTGGGTTGATTAAATGACATAACGGCTAAAAGTAGCGTTTCCGATTCGGGTACCATTTCCTGAGGCAAAAAGCGGTAGTGGGATTGAGGTAGAAATAACCCAAAATGGGATTTAGCTTTTGTGGAGCCTTGTAAATGATTTTCTTCTAAAAATTGTACTGATTGTAATTTGTCGATTTTTTGAAGGCGGCAAACCCGGGCAGGAATACGGGTGTTCAACTGAAGCAGGTTGTTTATTCGGGACTCAATTACAGGTTGATTTCGTTCCCATTGATCTGACCAAATTCGAATGGAATCCGGATGCTTCTCAGTAATCCTATTAAATAATTGAATATTCAGAAAATATTGAAAATACAATATATTTAGATTTCTTAGTTTTAATAATAAATATTGTACGTTCTGATAGTTCAGGTAATTTAATTCAAAACCCTTGCTCTTCAAAAAGCCAACGAAACCTTCCGTATTGCTCAATTACTTATTATACAAGGTTTTAAATGCTTTTTCATACTTATCGCCAATTTTCCAGGATGGGGCAATGGGATTATTGGCAATCAGTCTACCGGCATAAACAAACGATTGACAAAATTTTTGAATGTATTCGAAATCCAACGTTTCCGGATTATCTGCTGCTTTGTGGTAATATTTGCCTATTTCAGCGTCAAAAGCAGTTAAGCCAGGGGAGAAATCGGGTGCTGGTACACCTACAGCTGCAAAATTTACATTATCCGATCGATCGAAAAGCCCTTGTTCCGGCACTGGGTCATTGATAACTTCTAAACCAAATTCAGCACCTGCCTGAATTATTTGATCTTCTGCAGTGGTTCGATCCAACCCAATTACGGTGATTTTTTCTTTCGAATTATATCCGGCACCATCCGTGTTTAAATTGAATATGACTGTATTCATAGGCACCAAAGGATTTTGTGCATAATATTTACTACCTAAAAGCCCAAGTTCTTCTGCGGTATAGGCAATCAAAAGAATAGACCTTTCAGTAGGAAATTGGGAGAAATTTTTTGCTGCAGCCAAAACCGCCGCCGTTCCAATGGCATTATCACGGGCACCATTAAAAATAGAATCGGATTCGGTAATATTTCCTGCTGTTTTGCCAAATCCTATATGATCAAAATGTGCGGTAAGTGCAACAAATTCGCTTTTCAGTTTTGGGTTGGTTCCTTCAATAAATCCAACTACGTTTTTAGTATAGATGCTTTTATGCTCAGCAGGAGCTATTTGCATATCAATCGTGTTACCAATGGATTCGAAATAGCTTTTTGCTTTTTTATAGTTAAGCCAAATGTGGGTGATTTCGGAACCTGAATCTTTTTCCGTCAAGGTATAATTTTCTTTCCCGAAAAAGCCCTTAACCGTAGTCCAGGGTATCGGTAAAGTATAAATTTCTATAAGTGCAATTGCTCCCTGGGCTTGGGCTAATTTGCGTTTTTCCCGAGAAGCTCCAAAAATTTGTTGTGGATTTGTAGCATCCGGTGTTCCCATTTGGGCAATAATTACTTTTCCTTTTACATCGATATTTTTAAAATCGTCATAGTTGCCATCAGTTGAGGTAAAAGCATACGGAAGTTGAATAATTTGAGCGTTCTGAACATCTATTCCCAGCCCCGCAAGTTGAATGAAATCTTCATTTAAGTTAAACTGCAGTGTGTCTTTGCCAATTTTTCCAGTTTTTGAAGGCATGGTTTTAGTGAGTTCAACTTCCTGAAAATATCCGGCTTCCGAAAAAGGTTTTACACCTGATTTTCTGAATTGTTCAGCTATATATCTGGCTGCAATGTCATTTCCATAATGCCCTGGTTTCCTTCCCATTAGCTCGTCGGATGCCAAAAACCGGATATCTGATTCGATGTCCGCTGCATTTATTTGGTTTTCCGGAAGGGCATCATTATTTTGAGCAAAACCAGAGATATGGATTACCAGAATAAGGTAAAAAAGGTATTTCTTCATATTTTGAACGGGTGTAATTTTAAAACTTTTGGTAATTATTTTGATTTGAATTTCCGAATCGCTTTTTGAGTTGTTGCAAAATTTCCTCGAGACCATTGGATTTGATTTCGAAAACCGTCGATAATTGATCACCTAGTTTTCCTGGCGGGAACCCACCTTTTCTTGTAAACCATTCCAAATATGAAACTGGTAAATCGGCAAGTAAAGTACCTTTGTATTTACCGAAAGGCATTCTGCTTTTTACTATTTCAATTAAAATTTCCTTTCGGAATAAGGGATTTTCCTCCATTTATATCAGAATGCGGTTTGATTTATGATCCAAAATCAATGCTGATTACAAATTTAAGGTTTTTGGGGCAATGCTAAGGTTAATATCTTCGAGTGCTTTGTTTTTATTCGAATTTATTTTATAAACTAATAATCATTAAATGGTTAAACTTCTTCTCTTTAAATTCTTTTTTCAACTGGCTTTTGAAAATAAATGCTTACCAAAACAATAATGAGCAGGAAATTATACTCCATTCCATTTCTGCCACCACTCACTACAAACCAGCCTTCTTTAAAGTGAATAATGAAAATGCCGGAAATTAAGATAAAAATTGTGACAATTATGGCCGGTTTGGAATAGCGATTCAATAGTATTAGAATAGCTGCAGCAATATGAGATAGTTTGATTGCCCAAGCCAGGGGTACTCCAATTGGTGAAAATCCCACCTGATTTAAATAGAGTTCGCCGAATGCCTGAATACCGCCATCAAACATGCCGACCAAGCTGTGACTTAGTAAGATTACGACAATGACCGATTTTATGAGTAGTGTTTCCGTTACATATCCTGTTAATTTCATCTGCTTTTTTTATTTGCTTAAGGAAAGTTTAATTTTCCCAATGTTGCTTATTTAGTTGATAAAGTGCAGTATTTACACCTTTTATCAATATTTCGGATAGTTTCATACCAAATTCACTGGATTTGGCAGATAATTTAGCCTTTTTTGCAGGCAAAAAAAAGATTATGAAAAGCACTTACAGAACTGTTTATGGCCGCATTGAAAATGTGGAATTCAGAGATTTACCCATGCCAGAGCCTAAGGCCAATGAATTGCTTATTAAAATAAAAGCAAGTAGTGTAAACCGCACCGATGAGGGTGGGCTATTGGGCAAACCCTATATTTTTCGATTTTTCGTGGGCTGGCCTAAACCCAGGTATGTGGCCACCGGAACTGACTTTTCAGGAGTTTTAGTGCAAAAAGGAGAAGAAGTCGAGGACTTCGAAATAGGCGACGAACTCTATGGTTTTTTGGATACGGGCTTAGGTACACATGCCGAATACTGTTGTATTGCAATGGACAAACCCATTTTTAAAAAGCCTAAAAATATCAGTCATGAGCAAGCGGCGGCTTCGCTCGAAGGAGCTCATTATGCGTACTATTTTTTGGAAAGGGTAAACCTGAAACCCGGAGATAAGGTAATGGTAAATGGAGGTACGGGAGCCATAGGCAATGCAGCCATTCAAATGCTTTTGGCTCGAAATGTAAATGTGACATTTACTTATCCGACAGATAGTTATGAGAAAATAAGAGACCTTAAAACTGAAAAAAAGATTGATTATCTGAAAGAAGAATTTACCCTGCAAGATACCCTTTTCGATTTCGTGTTTGATGCTGTGGGCAAAAGCAGTTTTGGGGCTTGTAAACGAATCCTTAAAGAGGGTGGAATCTATATCTCGTCGGAACTTGGCCCGAAAGGTGAGAATATCCCACTTTCCATTTTAGGTTTATTTTCAAAAGGAAAGCGGGTGGTATTCCCACTGCCGGGTAATCCGAAAAATAGCATTGCCTATGTCAAAAGTTTGCTCGAAGAAGGTAAATTCGTACCTCTAATTGACCGTGTTTTACCTTTAGAAAACTTCACCGAAGGCTTTCAATATATGCTCACTGGGCAAAAGCGAGGGAGTGTGGTGCTGGTAATGGAAAGTTAAAGAGTCTTTATTTCAAATATTTCTGATCATGCCCTAAAACTTTACCCCGAAATGCAGTCCAGGCTCAGGGAAAAAGGTTTTCGGCCATTTATCGTTAATTGCCTTAAAACTCTCAGGCTGATTGGTTTCGATAAGGCGATGGCTGAGAGCAATACCAGGCTCCTCAAAAGAACGATTTTTAAACAATGGGATATGGTAACCGAGGCGGTAGGTAATAAAAAGTTGGTAGCCGTTTTGAATCTTCTTATTCTTTTCATCAAAATGCTTTAGTGAGCTATTCATGGCATGAACAGCCGTATAAAGCCCTTCCCATAAATATCGCTGATAGGTTAATGCTCCGCTGTGCGATCGTATATATCCAGGAAACCCTTCCCCTTCTGCCTCAAATTATTTTCCATAAGGAATTCCGATGGGCCAGGCATATTTCCATGTTTTTAACTCTACCGATACTACGTCTTTGGGCGGAATTCTATAACCCAAATTGAGTTGGTAAAATCGGGTGCATTCTAGTCTTTGGTGTTTAGATTGGCCAACATAAAGAGCGAACTACCGACAAAAAACTTGCGATAGAGACTAGGGCATTTTTGGCAAAAAACAGAGCTTAACATTGTACAAAGGACCAAAGTCCAAACAAACATTTTCTTTTTCATTTTTGTAGCTTTTAATTATTTGGGCAACAAAAATAGGAGGGCAAATAGCCTCAGTTAGTTATCTTAAGTTAATAAATGGCTCTAGAGAATCTCTGAAATTATTTGGGCTATTTCCCTTGTGATTTGGGTTGGGGAATTGCAATCGCAATTGGTAAGGCCTATGACATAAATGTCTTTTTCGGGCAGGTAAACGCCCATTGATTTGAAACCAAAAATAGATCCACCGTGCTCAAAGCTCAGGGTACCTTCCGTATTTTTGATATGCCATCCATAGCCATAGTCTATTTTTTGTCCATTATTTAAGGTGTAATTGGTAAATGCTTTCCGGGTAGTTTGAGCATCCAGTAACTTATTTTTGAGTAGAGCATTTTGCCAATTAAGCATATCTTTCGCAGAAGAAATCAGGGCCCCTGTTGAATAAGGGATGGAATAACTGATATAGGTTTTATTTACATAATCATCTTTTAGCTGGTATCCATAGGCTCGGTTAGGAATAATTTCTCTTGCACTATTGTATCGTGTGGCATTCATAGCTAGAGGTATGAATATATTTTGCTTCACAAATTCCTCGTAGGTCAGACCTGAAACTTGTTCAATAATATACCCTAAAAGGAAATATCCGGAATTGGAATATTTGTACAATTCACCGGGATTAAATTCCAAAGAATCATTTTTGAATAAAGCTATTACTTCCAATGGTTCCAGCTCATTTTTAGCCATTTCATTTAGCTCTTTTAGTCTCGTAAAGTCCTTTAAGCCTGAAGTATGAGTCAATAAGTGATGAATGCTTATTTGGTCCCCAAGCGGGAAATCAGGGATATACTTATTGATATTGTCAGAAAGTGAAAGTTTGCCTTTTTCAGAAAGAATTAGAATGGAAATAGCGGTAAACTGTTTTGTCATGGAGCCTATTTCAAAAACATTGTTAGTGTTCATTGGAATTGCCAGCTCAAGATTTGAAAGGCCGAAGGATTTTTCATAGATTATTTCTCCATTTTGTGCTGCCAGAAATACGGCACCCGGGGCATCTTTTTTGTATTTTGAATTTAATAAACTGTCAATTCTGCTAACTGTTTTTTGAGCATAAGATTTAATATTGAACGATATAAGTAAAATTCCAAATAAGACCACATCACGACTAAAAGTTATTAGTTTTTTCATTTTTGTATATTAGTGATAATGGGGGATTAGATAGGAATCCGATAAGAAAGGTTGCAAACCTTCTGTTTTTATACTTTAAGATATGTGTTAAAGCATTGCTGATTAGTATAATTACCCCCCCCCAAATTTAACACGGACAGTTAACTTGGGAAAAACTTAAATTGCTATCAGGATAAATTCAAAACGGAATTTTTTTCTTATAAACTTTATACTTCCGAAACGACATTAAAAAGTGAAGTCAAAACATAGTTATAAAATCTATGTATTTGTTTTACCGGAATTTTAATCACTTTAAAAGCGTCCGATTTGAAAATTAACTCGTATTTTATTCGGACTAAATACCAGAAAATTTATTGAAACTGCCAAAGAATAAGATACTAAAATGAGATTGTCAAATCATTTAGCTTTAAATTTATTGACTAACATTAGAATTTTCTCGTATTACTAAAAACCGGTAATGAAAATTGTTTATTACTTATTGATCATTTTTCCATGTATAGCTTCTGCTCAGCTGGTACAGGCGGATACCAACATGGTATGCAAGGGTCAGGCAGTAAGATTATTTATTAACCCTAAACTATTTTCACCAACTGATTTTTGTCTGGATTACGAAGGAGTGCGGGATGGTTTGCATTATTATTCCAGTTGCAATCAGATCAGTTTTGACGATGCATTTGCATTTGCAAGACTTATGAAAGGTAACCTGGTAACCGTAAATGATGATGCCAAAAACAGATTTGTAGCCAGACTTAAACCCGCTTATATTAAATGGTTGGGTTTTTTTCAGGACCCAGGGGCCGAAAGTTTCAATGATCCACCCGATCCGGCTTCAGGATTTGTGTGGATGAGTGGGGCGAAGGCTGGATATACCCGTTGGGCTAGTGCACAACCAGATAATCTGGAAAATGCGAATCCGGGGAAAAATGTAATTTTAGGTTGTACAATAGTTACCCCACCAGAATGGTGCGATGTAGATAAAAATGATGGACATAAATATATTGCCATAATTGAGACTACTCAAAGTACAATTCCTGTTTTTCCTCAAGTGGAGGTTCTATGGGAAACAGGCTCTACTGCTCGAGAGATAATTGTAAATCCTACAAAATCAAAATATTATAAAGTGCAGGTTATTATCGATGGTCAGGTGTATCAGGATAGTATTAAAATTCAAGTTCCTGAAGCAAAAGCTGATTTTTCAAAGTTTGGCGGGTGCGGAAATCCATTTTATTCCAGACCTGTTCTTACTAGTAATTTACCTACTAATGATCTGAATATTTCCTGGATTTTTGGGGATGCCAATAACAGCGGCAAAGATTTCAAGCCGGATTTACAGACTTACAATTCCGGAGATATAATTAGTAAGGTCAAAGTTGAAAGCATTTCTTGTGGCGAAATAGTACTCGACTCCAGCACAACATTATTGCTGGAATACCCATTTGATACTGCACAGTTAATTCAAAAGGAATTAAAATTAAATGAAATTTTTACTTTAAACCCTCTCAATCAAAAAGAGGGCTTCATTTATAATTGGGTTCCACCCACAGGATTAAATAATCCCAATATTGCAGAGCCTCAATTTATGGCACTGGATCCGGTGGAATATATTTTGAAAATTGATGATGGTTTCGGATGTAAAACGGAGGAGGTTTTTCAGTTTACGATAGACCCCAATATTATTATTTATTTACCAAATGCCTTCACACCTAATAGTGATAATGAAAACGATCTGTTTAAAATTATAACCAATACGGGGTTTTACGGACAATTGAGGCAGTTTACCATATTCAATCGATGGTCACAAATTGTTTTTGACTCTGATAAAATTTGGGAATGGGATGGTAAAATCAAAGGTAAAGATGCTCCTCTCGGAATCTACCATTATGCACTCCGGTATGAGATAGAGAAAGTGCCTTATGTTAAAACAGGTTCTGTTTTTTTGATAAGGTAATCTGATTTACTTCCCGATACAAAACTTTCCAAAGATATTTTTAAGTAAATCATCCGTAGAAATTGTACCTGTCAGTTCACCTAAATGAAATAAGGAAAGTCGGATATCCTGAGCCAGGAAATCTCCCGTAATACCTGTATCCAGCCCATTTAATACTTCATTTAAGGCATCATTGGTTTTGGAAAGCAGTTCAAAATGGCGTAAATTAGTTAAAATAGTACTTCCAGTAATTTTTTCAGAAGCGGCTTTTTCAAGTTGTTTTTCCAGTTCTTTTATTCCTGTACCATTTTTAGCAGAAA
Organism: Jiulongibacter sp.; assembly: GCA_024645245.1. Classification (GTDB taxonomy): domain Bacteria; phylum Bacteroidota; class Bacteroidia; order Cytophagales; family Spirosomataceae; genus JAHEBN01. The sequence goes on from JAHEBN010000014.1 coordinate 12,414, forward strand.
TTCTAAGATCAGTAGTGGCTTCAGCGGGTTCTTGTAAATCAACCTTATTTTTAATCCAGAACACTTTTCGTTTACTTAATTCTTCGGCAAATTCATTTTGCAGGAATACCTTCTCAATGCCTTCATCATACAGACAAAGTACAATTTCTGCTTTATTTAGGGCATTTTTAGATTTTTCGATGCCAATTTTTTCGACTTTATCCGTAGTTTCCCGGATTCCGGCTGTATCAATAAAACGAAATTTATATCCCCCTAAAACAAGCGTATCCTCTATGGTATCTCGTGTGGTACCGGCCACATCAGTTACAATCGCCTTTTCTTCCTTAAATAAGGCATTGAGTAGTGTTGATTTACCTACATTAGGTTGCCCAATAATGGCCACCGGTATACCTTCTTTCATCGCATTACCTGATTCGAAGGAGTTTAGCAATTGTTCAATTTGCTGCTGAATTTTAAAAATAAGTTGGCGTAAATCGTCCCGGTCGGCGAATTCCACATCTTCCTCACCGAAGTCAAGCTCCAATTCCACGAGACTGGCAAAATGGATAAGTTCTTCCCGAAGTTGGGCAAGTAAATCCGAAAATCCACCCCGCAGTTGATTAAACGCCGTTCTGTGTGCCACTTCGGAGTCGGCATGAATGAGGTCGGCCACTGCTTCGGCTTGTACCAAATCAAATCGTCCGTTTAAAAATGCCCTTTGGGTAAATTCACCAGGTTGTGCCATCCGGCAACCATTTTTGACCAGGGTTTGCATTATGGCTTGTATGATAAAGCTACTTCCGTGGCAGGAAATCTCCACCGAATCTTCTTTTGTAAAAGAATGCGGGGCCTTGAATACACTTAACAGAACTTCGTCAATATCCTTGTCTGCTCCACGGAAAATGCCGAAATGAACGGTATGCGAGGCAACCTTATTTAGATCTTTGCCTACAAAAAACTCATTTGTAATACCTATGGCATTTTTTCCTGAAACCCGAATTATTGCAATTGCTCCAATACCCGGAGCAGTTGCCAAAGCACAAATACATTCCTGTTGTTCAGGCATATTAATCCTTCCTTTTGATAGCAAAAATACAGATAATTGCCTTAGCATCTGGCAAACTGCGGACTCTCTTGTTTATTTTCATTTCAAAAGCTTTATCGGAGCTAAATTAAGCTAAAAATTCTTTCTATTTTTGGCGACTAATTAAAAGGGTAAAAACCTTTTCTAATAAAAAATAATCAAATTCAGGTCTGAATGCTTTTTAATTCCCTCCAGTTTGTATTCTTTTTCATTGTAGTATCTATTCTTTACTATTTGTTGAGGCAAAGAGGTCGGGTTTGGCTTTTACTTTTGGCTAGTTGTTACTTCTACATGGCATTTAAGCCTGTTTATATACTAATTCTGCTTTTTACCATTTTGGTAGATTATTTTGCCGGATTTCTTATTCATAATGCAGAAGGAGGTAAACGAAAAACCTACCTGATTATCAGTTTGGTCACTAATATTGGTTTTTTGGCTATTTTTAAGTATTTCAACTTTATCAATCTTAATATTACGTATTTACTTGGTCTGGCCGGAATGGAAAACCCGATTCCCAATTATCCGTTGGAATTACCAATAGGTCTTTCTTTTCATACTTTTCAGGCAATGAGTTATACCATCGAAGTTTATCGTAGAAATCAAAAACCGGAGAAAGACTTCATTATTTATTCTCTTTACGTCATGTTTTACCCGCAGCTGGTGGCTGGCCCTATTGAGCGGCCACAAAATCTGTTGTGGCAGTTTCATTCCTTTTTTAAATACAATTTTGAGAATGTTAAAGCCGGATTGATTCGTATTGCCTGGGGGATGTTTAAAAAAGTGGTTATTGCTGATCGGCTTTCGATGATGGTTGATTTTTGTTACGATAACCCTTCAGAACACAGTGGCCTCACATTGATGGTGGCAACGCTGTTTTTCTCCATTCAGATATACTGCGACTTCTCCGGTTATTCAGATATAGCCATCGGTTGTGCCCGATTAATGGGCTTTAAATTGATGGAAAATTTTAATGTGCCTTATATTTCAAAATCGATTTCGGAGTTCTGGAGCCGTTGGCACATTTCTCTTTCCGGTTGGTTTCGCGATTATTTATACATCCCTCTTGGTGGAAATCGGGTAAAGGAGGGTAGACTTTATTTTAACTATTTTATTGTTTTTATGATAAGCGGACTTTGGCATGGAGCCGCCTGGACTTTCGTGATATGGGGAAGCTTGCATGGGATTTACCTGATTCTGGCAATGGTTCGAAAGAAATATTTTGATTTCAAAATTGGCCATGGCAGAATACAAGATACCCTCAATATGCTTTTTACTTTTATTCTGGTTACTTTTAGTTGGGTCTTTTTCCGTGCAAGGGGATTGGGCAATGCAAAAACTATTTTGTCTAAAATGATGAATCCTGGGGATTATCAAAATTTTGATGGACCTTTCAACTCGGTGGAGATGTGGTTTTGCATATTTTTATTGGTGTTTTTGATGGTAAAAGAAATCAAATGGCCGGTAATTCAAACTACTAATACCGCCCGCTTTTATTTCTTCTTTAGTGCATTGATGGTAGCTTGCTACTTTTTTGGTGTTTTTACTTCGAATCAATTTATTTATTTCCAATTTTGAAAATACTTAAATACATAGCTTTACTTATTTTCAGTGCCCTTTGGTTTACGGGTTGTTCCAAAGACCTGGCCCAATGGCTGTTTGAAAAAGGCCTGATAAAGGATGATTATCGGTATGGTGATTTATACCGCATGTCAAATCTGGCGGAGTTCAGAGTGCCTGTGGGCAAATGTATAAAATCAAATCAAAACTCCCCATTATTACCAATTAAATTAACACTGGCAGGCGACAGTTTTACGGAAGAAGGTCGGATTGATTCTTTGGATTTTCCTGTAAAATCATTTAAAAGAACACATGGGGCTCAAACCGGACTGGCTATTCCCGACCCTCAACTGGAAAATGTTTTAATAATTGAAACCGTTGAACGCCACTTCAGAGAAAGATTTACTCAACCCTGGGAAGGTATCTTGGTTGAGAATTCAAAGCCAGAAGAAGGAAAATGGTATGACTATTTATTGCAATTAAGAATACCCTATAATACGGAAAGAAATGAAGCTGTGCTTTTTGGCTACGATTGGGTGATGCGAATTCGGGAATGGAAAGCAGCCTTGAATTTTCGATTATTTGGTCGTACCGATGCGAAAGTGGCTTTAAGCAAAAATAAAGAGCATCTGGTATATCAGTTGGCTGTTGCACCCGGAATTTCATCTTCTTTCGCGATAATATCTCAATCTGAAATAGACACCCTGGTAAAGAATGTGAACCGAACAGTTTCTTTTTATAAGCAGGCCGGATTTGAAAGGGTGGCTTTGAGTATTATTCCAAATAAAGCAAGTATTCTGGCTAGTGATTTAGGAACTTATAATTACCTGATAAAAAGAATTCAATCCAACCCTGATTTACAGGCAGATATAATCGATATATATTCCGATTATGCCGTTTTAAAAAATCAGGTCTATGAAAAAGGGGATACCCATTGGAATTGCCTTGGAAAATCAATCTGGCTGGGAAAAGTGAATGATTATTTACAAAAAAGTAGTGTTGAAGAATCTTTTAGTCTTAAGTATTAAAGATTGAGCAAAGTTTCAACAAAAGCTTTGGTGCTGTGTTCTGCTGTATACCTTGTTCCGTCAATTTGCCATTTTTCAGGGTTATGAGTAAAATCAATTAATTTATCCCTGATTTCAGAAATATTCGAAGGATTAGCAGAAAATCCCAGTTTATGAGCTAAAGTTAATTCCTCCACTAAACCATAATTGGAGACTAAAGAAGGCTTATTGTACTTGGCTGCCATTCCAATGACTCCACTGCTTGCAAAATAGTTGACATTCATTCTAAGAATCAGGTCTGACTGGTCGAATAGGGCTTCCATATGTGAATCTTGGACAAATTCGTCTCTGATTATCACCTGAAAATTATTTTTTTTCTCTGTAATGGCTTCGTTTAAAATTTCTTTATTCGCATCGCTCACCTTTCCCACCATTAAAAGAGTGCTATTATTTCTTTCTTTATGGGGAAGTCGATCAAAAGCATCTATTATATTAACAATATTTTTGCGTTCATCCAGAATACCAAAAATCAGAAAAACTTTGTTTGAAAATGGGATACCATAAAATTCTTTAATATTGATGACTTCCGGCTGCGAAGTATTGAAAATCGGATCTGGAAGGTAATGAAATACATTCAGAAAATTCTTATTGTAATAGTCTACAGATTTCTGATCATTTAGTATAAAAATGCGATCTATATTAGGATTCTTAAGGACAGTTTTAAGAAGCCATTTTTTCTTTGTTTTATTAAGTAAATACAAGAATTTGTCTTTGAATGCTGTACCGGTAAATTCCTGTCGGAAAAAAGGACGAAACCAAATGCCACTTATTTTGAAAGGCAAGATCATCTGTTTTCCTAAGGCCAGTTGATAAACGTCCAATTCCATTAGAATTATTTCCAAGGCATTTATTTCTGCCGCCTTTTTAAATATTACATTTAACTGATCCTGGTATTTAGCAACAATACTTTTAGTGGTTCGGGATTTTACCACATAATTCCACACCAAGTCATTTTTACTTTTGTCTATTGGAATATTACTCAGAAAACAATAGCGGTTTGTTTTATTGTGTTTTTTTAAATATTCAAAAATTTCCTGCATGAACCCGATTTTATGGCCATCAAGAGATATATTTAAATCTACAATTAAAGTAGTATCCATAATTCTTAACAGAATAGACTTTTTAAAAGGAGGCAAAATTATTATTTATAGTTTTTGAAAACACAAATTTTTAAAAGTAGCCTGAAAGTTTATTTAAATCATTCTTGTAAAAAAGATTCAGAATTTTGTCCTTTCAAATTTAAAGTTACTAGGAATGCCAACCTGACAAAAGAAAAACGCCCAGGAGTTTCCAGGGCGTTTTAAATCGTTTTAAAAACTTTTAGTTTGTTCCGGCGGCACCTGTAGCTGCAGGTGCATCTTCAGGAATGGCAACTCCCATCTTTTTGAACACAAGATTAGTGATATTATCCTGTTCTGGTGCGACCAATACTACCGGAGTAGTACCAGCACCGGCATCAGAATTGAAAACAAATGTGTATCCATTTTCCTTTGCCACTGCGTCAATGGCTTGTTGGATTTTATCCATTACCGGAGCCATTAATTCCTGGTATTTTTTACTTAAAGCACCTTCCGAATTTTGTTGGAATTCCTGTATTTCATTTTGCTTGTTTTGAAGGCTTTTTTCTTTGTCCTGACGGATTACAGCTGTCATTGAAGCAGCATTTTTCTGGTAATCTTCGTAGTTTTTTTGAAAATCGGCTACTTTATCGTTAAGCAATTTATCGTATTGAGCTTTTTCAGTAGCCAGTTTGGCCTGGATATCTTTTGAATCTGGAATTACTTGCAATACATAATCTATATTAGTATATCCGATTTTTAATGTCTGAGCAGATACGCTAGCACCAGCCAACATCATTACAGCAAATACAGCAGCGAACAGTTTAATTTTCATTTTTTTGATATTTGAATTAATTTGATACAACGGTTTATTTTTTAGTTAAAATTCCTAATTCTTCGAGAATGTAATCTGTGTAATCATGACGCGGATCTGTATAGATCATACTCAGGTCAGATGCTTTGTCAAAGATAAACATCAATTTCTTTTGTCGGGCTACTTTTTCACTAGCTCCATAAATTGCTTCCATTACTGGTTTCAATATTTCTTTCTTTTTTTGAAATAATTGGCCATTCATTCCAAAAATTTCATTGTTCAGGTTCTTAACCTGAGTTTCCTTATCCGAAATAGTTTTAAGCCTTTCTTTTTTCATTTCGGCTGTTAAAAGAATTTCTTCGTTTCTGAAATCGTTCTTTAAATTTTCAATATCGGCATACTTATCCTGGATATCTTTTATCCATTGATCGCTATATTCATTCATGAGTTTATTTGCTTCTGTATATTCGGGCATTTTACTCATGATATATTCCGTGTCGATATATCCGAACTTCTGACTAAATCCCTCTTTTGTAAGGATCAACAAAAATATAAAAATTATAACTCTTTTCATTTTACTAACCGCTTTCTAATCATTATTTTATCCTACGGCTTTGTTAAATTTTGTCTTTTTGACGAAAAAATATCTAAATAGGTTAAGCCCGGATCGTTCATTAACGTTTATTTAACAGCTTAGCGTATTTGTTGACCAAGACTGAAAGTGAATTTTTTTAACCCTTTATTACTCACACCCGGAATCGGATCAAATCCATAACCATAGTCAAACCCAAGCAAACCAAAGGCCGCCATAAAAATACGTACACCTACTCCTGCCGATCTTTGTAATTTGAATGGGTTAAAATCTTTATAACTTCCCCAGCTATTACCGGCTTCCAAAAATGATAAGGCATAAATGGTAGCAGATGGGTTAAGCGAGATCGGATAACGTAATTCCATGGTGTATTTGTTGTAAATTATACCACCTTGTCGGCTTAGAGAACTATTTGAATTGGAAATTCCAAGTGCACGGTCTTGCTGTTCTTGCAACGTCGGTTGATATACTATACCTTCATCGTAGCCACGTAATCCTATTAATTCCACACCAATACTATTAACATTTTGCAAACCCATTCCGGCACCGCCTAAAACGAATCTACCAAATGGACTATAGCCAACACCTGAATTATATCGGCCTAAAAAGCCCATATTGGACTTTGCATGAAATACCAATTTTCCTATAACCGGGGTATACCAATCGGCATCAAACATCCATTTGTGTCCCTCGATCCAAAGTTTTTCTTTGTTTGTATTTTGAAGTCCAAAGGCAGAGTAAGGAGGGTTAAAAGAAGCGGTTAAAGAAAAAGAAGATCCACTTCTTGTAAACTGAGGATTATCAAGACTATATCTGGAAATATTAGCGTTGAGGGAAACGTCGTGAGCCTTTCCATTCTGGAAATTTGCTAGTAGAAAACTATTTACAACATCGTAATATTGATAGGAAAATGTACTACTTAAAGAGAAATTACGATCTGGCCAATTCAGTCGTTTTCCATAAGTAATTGAACCACCGGTATTTTTGAACGATCCCTGATAAAGTGAACTACCGAAACCTAAACCGCCTGCGAAAGGATTATATATGCCATTACTTCCATACAATTTTTGATATCTTTCATATATCTTACTGTAATCTTGCTGCGAATGAAACAGACTTACAGAAAATGTATTAGGTTTTTTTCCACCGAGCCAAGGTTCAGTAAAAGATACCGAATAATTCTGATAACCACCATTTGCCTGAAAACGAATAGCAAATTTCTGACCGTCGCCTTTTGGAAGAGGCTTGTATTTTTTCAATTTTGCAATATCCCTTATTGCAAAATTGTTAAAAACGATACCGAAGGTGCCTACAAAACCCTGTATACCTCCCCATCCACCAGAAAGTTCAATGTTGTCATTTGATTTTTCCTCTACATTATACTCTATATCCACCGTTCCATCTGCCTGTGGGATAGGCTTTGGTTCTATTTTCTGTGGGTCAAAATAACCCAACTTTGAGAGCATCTGGGTGGTTTCAATTAAGTCGGTTTTTGAGAATTTCTGCCCTGGTTTTGTTAAGATCTCCCTTAGAACCACGTGATCCGAGGTTTTAGTGTTGCCATTTAAAACGATGCGGTTTATCATGGCTTGTTTACCTTCAAAAATTCGCATCTCAATATCTATAGAATCACCTTCTACTGCTATTTCTATGGGCGTACAGCTGAAATACAGGTAACCATCATCCATGTAATAGGAGCTTACATCATTCTGTGGTATACCATTTATCTTTTTTTCTAACTCCTCCGGATTATACAAGTCGCCTTTTTTAATTCCTAAAATCAGACCCAATGTATCTGAGGCATGCAGGTAATTCCCGGTCCAGGTGATGTTTCTGTAAAAGAAACGATGGCCTTCGTTGACATCCATATAGATGTCAATGTTTCCGTTTTTATTGGTGACTATGGAGTCGTTAACCACGTATGCATTACGATATCCTTTTTTATTCAGAAAATCAACCATGGTCTTTTTATCTTCCTTGTATTTCTTAGCTACATATTTGGAAGGTGTAAAAATGCGTAAAGGGGCACGTTCTTTGGTTTTTTTAAGTTTCGAAAGAACTTTCCATTCGGGCATCTCTTCAATGCCTTCAATGAAAATATTGTCGATTTTTACTTTTTTCTTTTTATCTATATTAAATACCAGGGTGGCATTATTTACTCTCAGGCTGTCGTCTATTTGCTGAACCTGCACAGCGGTATTGAGGAAGCCTTTGTCGATAAAATGCTTTTTTATACTTAGTTGTATATTCTTAACTAATGCTTCGGTTATTACCTTACCTTTATTAGTTGAAATCTTTTCTTCCACACTGTCCATTTCACCTTTTCTGATTCCCTTAAGAACCATTTTGGCAAGCCGGGGTCTTTCTTTGAGTTCGATTTCGAGCCAGGCTTTTCCACCTTCAATTTTTGTGACATTAATAGATACATCTTCCAGGATACCCTGATCCATTAATCTACGCACTGCCGAACTTATAGCCTCGCCCGGTAAAGAGATACGGTCATTTACACTTAAGCCACTAACTGAAATCAGGGTGTTTGGGTCCAAAAACTTGGTACCGGTGACAGTAATAGCTGCTATATTGAATTCCTGAGGATTCTCATAGCTTAATTCCTCCATCGGGTTTCGATTGGCTGTTTGAGAGCCTAATCCTATCTTAAATTGAGCAAAACCCGTAAAGACGAAAAATTGCAGGATAAAGAGTAATGTAAATCGTTTAATAATATTATGCATTTAAAATTTTCCTCAAGTTTAGTTTTTTACCTGATCTCCTGTCTTTCCAAACCTACGCTCACGACGTTGAAATTCGGCAATGGCTTCTATCAGGTCTTTTTTTCGAAAATCTGGCCAGAAGATATCATCCAGAAATAATAATTCGGCATATGCCGACTGCCAAAGTAAATAATTACTTATTCTGTGATCTCCACCTGTGCGAATCAAAAGATCTACATCCGGTGTTTCTTCAGTTGCTAAATGTGCACTGAAAGTTTGCTCCGTAATGTCATCCGTTTCCAATTCGCCGGATTTTACTTTTTCGACTATTGCTTTAGTGGCTTGCAAAATATCCCATTTTCCAGAATAACTTAAGGCCAGAATCAGGGTCAGGCCTGTATTGTTTTTGGTTAGATCAATTCCATCCTGTAATTGTCTCTTTGCTTTTGTGGGTAAAGAGGCAATATCACCAATAGCTTTTAGTTTGACATTGTTTTTGTGCAACTCAGGTACCTCTGCAGAAATGGTAGTAACCAATAACTGCATAATTCCATCGACCTCCATTTTAGGCCTGTTCCAGTTTTCGGTAGAGAAAGTGTATAATGTTAAGTATTTAATACCCAATTCTGCACTTGCTTCTACTGTATCCTTCACCGCTTTAATGCCATGATGATGACCGAAAATACGCATGGCACCTTGTTGCCTCGCCCATCTGCCATTTCCATCCATAATAACGGCAATGTGTGCAGGCAAATTGCTTGTGTCAATCTTTTCTTCCCCGGGTGTCAGCAAAGCTTAAAAACAGTTAAAAATGAATAATTCAGCCCAAAATGACTGCAAATGTAGCAAAAAAGGCAGGCATAAAAAACTTTAAAAAATGTTAACGTTTGGGGTTTGGGCAATTAACGCGATAGAATACGTAGCTTATCCAGATATTTGTATAAAAATACATGTCTTTTTCTCTTGTATTTGGGATTGTATATTTTTTAAGAAGGAAATCACCCGGATTGGTGGCCGAAGAATTTAAATTAGGCTCTCCAGACCTTAGATAACCAAAACTATCAATTTCCTCATCTGAATAGGTTTTACGGGCTCCGAATTCACATCCCCAATTCCAATTGCCTTTGGACCTTTTTTTAAAACCAATTCCAAAAGGAATGCAGTAATTCCGGTTTAAGCTTGGAGTAACTTCCGGAGAAAGAAAATTTGATCCACCCGATTTCTGTAAAGTATGTCTGTTTAAAATCTGATAAGTGCCATAACCTGCAAAAAGATAGGGGCTCCAATCCGTTTTACTGCCGATTCTGGATTCCCGAAAATTTTCAAAATTGTATTCCAATTGTCCGGCAGCTTCCCAGATCAGGGTTGAGAAGGAATTATCACGTGCGAGATTAAGAGGTGCATGGAAATTTCTATCTTTCGCTGAAAGCCTGGTACCAAGCAAAGTGGCTTTCAGAGATAAAGCATCATTGTGATTGTACCTGATAAGGATATTTGCCCCGGGGTTTACCTGAAAAACCCTAAATGAAGGCCTTAAATCGCCTTTATAATGCGAAATGCCTGTTCCGAAGCCAGCCTCCCATTTTTGGCTCCAAGCTAAAGAATAATTTAATAACAGTAAAACGAAAGCGATATACCTATACACTGTGAAATGTTTATCATAAAAAATTTTGTAAAGGTATTATTTTATAATCGGACATTTAACGTTTCCTGAAATAATGTAACTGATGGTGAATTGAGTAAGGAAATAAGAGTCAATCCTTTTGGTACCTCTGATATTTGCAGGATCTTTTGCTCCATAACCCAAGAGGCCATTTAAAGATGAATAAGGATCAGAACTAGTATATGGCACACCTTTTTCTTGTAGAATTTGCAGAACTTCAGGTAAACGTGTCTTTCCTGTTGAACTAAATGCTTCCTTACTTCGGTTTGATAATGCTGCTGAAAGTGGATCAATAGCTCCGAGTTCATTTGGATCAGGGTAGGCTGCGTCACCACCAACATCGTCTAAATAATCAAATGGTGTCAAATGCAGTGTTCCTTCTGCTGTAAAATCCCATTTATCGTTAATTTTCAATCTAACCCCAATACCTGTCGGTAATACAAATTGTACTAGTGAATATGGTTTCAAATTATTAGTTGCCAGGTTTTGGCCTGAGGTGCTGTATTGTCTTAAGTTTATCCATTGATTAGGCTCAATGTTAAGATTTAAAGTCGGGTCTACGGGTGTTTTGGCCTGTGGGTTATGACCGTAAAAACCAATTCCAGCGATAAAATAAGGCATTACGGAATTTCTACCTTTGGCACCTTTTCCATATTGTGGCAATATATTGAATAAGCCGCTTAAAGTAAATTCTTTCACATCGTTCCGAAAACTGAAATTTCGTAAAAAATTACCTCCTAATGCATCCAGATTCCTACTTGCAAAAGTATAATCATCGCCTGCAATACGAGCCCAGGTAAATTGTACCCTGGCTGCCGCTTGAGGGGTGAGATATCGGGTATAATTAATACTGGCGTTCCATCTGACATTGGTGTAAAAGCCATAATAAAACTGAGAATATGGAGCCAGATCTCCGTAATAATGGGAACTTCCGCCACCTATACCTACGGTAGTATACTGATTAACGACTTTTTGGCGACTGAAAAGGCCTTGAGCTTGAGAGCTAAGTGCAATTAATGCAAATAGTACGATGTTTAGCGTAATTTTAACTACTGACGATAATTTAGCCATTCTTATATCCTGTTTTAGGAATTCCTTAACAAAACGTTTATACTTTTTTTTTTATTGTTAGCAGCAACAGTAAGATTCTGACTACGACGGGTAAGTTATCCGGTTTCTGATGTCGGTTCCCCAGCCCAATTTACCCCGAAGGGTATCCAGAAATTCAGAACCATGCAAAGCAACTAGTTTGGCTTTAAATTCTTCTTTTCGGATCGTAAGTTCGGTTTCCACATCACCCACTATTTTTGCACGTGAGTCCATAGACACCAAAAAATTACTACTTCTGCTTTCTACTTTTAAGGAAATCACGCTATTACTCGATACAATCATTGGCCTTACAAATAAATTGTGCGGACAAATCGGAGTAATGATGAAATTCTCCGAATGTGGCATTACAAGAGGCCCTCCACAACTTAGTGAGTAACCCGTTGATCCTGTGGCTGTAGCCACCATCAAACCATCCGCCCAATACGAGTTTAAAAACTCATTATTTATATAAGCATGAATAATGATCATCGAAGAAGTATCTGTCTTCGAGATCGCTATTTCATTAAGTGCAAAATTCATGCCTTTTTCAAAAATCGGGCTGGATGAGTCTGTATGTACCATCGTACGTTCATCCAAAGTATATTTTTTAGATCGTAATTTTTCAATTGCTTCTTTAATTTGCGTGGGCTGAACCGAAGCCAAAAAACCTAATCTACCAAAATTGACTCCCAATATCGGGATTTCCAATGCCCCAATCATACTTACCGTTTCCAGAAAAGTGCCATCACCACCTAAGCTTAAAATTACTTCGGCATCATTGATTTCGGATTGATTCAAAAAGACTTTTGGGTCCTTAATTGTTATTCCTGCATTTTTCAGTATTTCAAAAAAAACTTCAGAAATAAAAAAAGTGATTTGATGGTTTAGTAATTCGTCAAAAACCTGTGAAACCAGCCGGGCAGCTTCAGGTTTGAATTCCCGTCCGTGGATTGCGATTTTCATGAGAAAGTAAGGGTTTTTTGGTTTTATTCCGGATTTCAGATTTCCAGGTATTTCATTAGTAATTCATAACGATCTCTGTCAATACTTTCGATTTCCTGACCAGGAGTAAGGTTTTCGGCATTATATCCAAATCTTCGAAGGCTGTTTATTGCACCTGAAATCTCATTGCTATTGAATTGTAACAAAACCTGTAAATCATTTTCGGTATCACTGCCTGATCCTGAAACAAAAACTTTCATGATTTTAACATTTTCTGTTTCGGCGATGCGACTTATATTAGAAAGTGAGTAATCTTTATTGTTTAATAGTACTGATACTAATCCAACAGGTAGCGAAAAAATGGAATCTACGATTTCTTTGTTCACATCTTTTTGCAAAACCATACCTTTAAAAAAGCCTTCGCCATCTGCTACAGGTAGCATTTCGCTGTTTTTCTGTTGAAATAAAACAGGTAACTGTAGCAGGTGTAATCTTTCATGCAACAATGGGACATCTTCCATCGGAGGTAGATTAAAAATATCGAGTTCTTCGTCATAATTCGACAGATGTTCATCTGATAAAAGATAAAGAAAACGATTTTCTTCAATTACGGGCAGTTGATTCTGGTGGGCATCGTGCATGATATCAATAGCTCTGCCAACCGAATCAGAGAGACGAAGAAAGGGAATGTCATAATTTATAAGGTCGGCAACCAACATATATTTATGCCACAAAGGCTTTATCCGAAATACGTAATTTTTCCAGAAAATGTCCTAAATAATTATTGAAAATTTCTGGCTGCTCCATCATTGGTGCATGGCAGCATTTATCAATAAAGTACAATTCTGAATTAGGAATAAGACGTTTAAATTCATGACCTACGTGTGGAGGGGTAATGGTGTCATTTAATCCCCAAATCAAACAAGTAGGTATTTTTATCTTAGGCAAATCCAATGCCATGTTATTTCTTTGAGCTGATTTAGCTATTTGTACTATATTCATGCACTTGGGAATACTAGATGTAATTTCAAAAACTTCATCCACTAACTCCTTAGACGCTGTTTCGGGTTTATAAAAAGTATATTCAACTCTTTCTTTAATATAATCATAGCTTCCTCTTTTGGGAAATGAACCTCCCATTGTGTTCTCAAAAAGACCGGAGCTTCCCGTTAGTACCAAGGATGCTACATTATCCTGATGAGCAAGCGTGTACATTAAAGCTACATGTCCCCCAAGAGAATTTCCCAGCAAAATCATGTTTTTAAGGTTTTTCATTTCGACAAATTTCTCAATAAATGCCTGTAAACCTTCCAATGAAGCTTGCCTCATTGGCATCTCATATATAGGCATTACAGGTATTAACACTCGATATTCGTTCCGAAAACCTTCAATTACACCATCAAAATTACTCAGTGCCCCAAACAGACCATGTAAAACCAAAAGAATTGGTCCATCACCTTCGTCAATAAATTGGTAGCCATTTTCTTCTTTTACCTGATAATTCATTTAATTTTAGCTAGTTTCTGGTGTAATATGATACAAAATACCGTGATATTCCTGAAATATCAAAAAAATGATTTGCTCCTGGTTTTTTTAATCAAACTTATCCAGCTGATTTATAAGTACTTCGAAATCTTTAGAATAGGGTGCTTCTGCCTGAATAATGCCGTCATCGAGGTCTTTAAAAGTTATTCGAAAAGCATGAAGGGCTACCCTTTTTATTAAAGGCAATTCATCTGTATTATGCTTCAGATTAAAATTTCTTTTTAACTGTGAAAGAAAAATATCTTCACCGCCGTATGTCGGATCGCACACAATCGGGGCATTCAGGCATTTAAGGTGTATACGGATCTGGTGCATTCGTCCGGTAATCGGGTGGCATTTTACCAAAGTGTGTTTTCTGTAATTTTTTAAAGTAAAGAAAATAGTTTCTGCCGGCTTTCCCTTAATCCTGTCTATACGTACTGCAGTTCCATCTTTCAATGAGGCAATAGGTAAAAACACCGAAATACTTTCTAGATTATGTACTCCATTTACCAAGGCATGGTATTCCTTATTAACTTCACGATGCTCAAATTGCATGGCAAGATTTCGATAAGCTTCCGGATTTTTGGCCAAAACCAATGCACCTGAAGTTTCCTTATCCAATCTATGGCATAATTGTATGTCGCCATATTTTTCCCTTGCCATTTTTAGTATGCTCGAAGATTTATCAGCTGTACGTTCATCCAGAGAGGCAACAAATGCAGGTTTATTAATAACCACATAATTCTCATTTTCGAAAATTATCAGGTCATCAAAATTTAGATTCTTGGGTAATTTTTTAAATTTGGAAAGATCCATTAAACGTATTTATGCCTTTTTTAAAGAAAATGAGAAACGCGTACCTTTATCGATTTTTGAACTTACACTTATAGTAGAATTGTGTGCATTTAATATATGCTTAACAATTGCAAGCCCTAGTCCGGTTCCACCCGTTTCCCGCGACCGACTTTTATCAACCCGATAGAAACGTTCAAAAATACGCGAAAGATGCTCTTTCGGGATTCCAGGGCCATCGTCTTCAACAGAAATTTGCCAGGCATTTTTTGCTTCTTCGAATTCTATAAGGACTTTGCCATTATCTCTTCCGTACTTAATCGCATTATCTACAAAGTTGGTCATTACCTGATTGATTCGCTGCGGGTCGGCAATTACCAGACATTCTTTCAAGTCCTTTGGCTTAATTTTAATACTAACTCCTCTTTTCTGGGCCTTATTTTCTAACTGTTCAATAATATCATTGATCACATTTATCATATCGACTATGATAAATTGCATTTTTAATTCGCCTGTTTCCACTTGAGTCAGAACTACGAGATCGCGTACGAGAGCATCAAGTCCATCCAGACTTTTGGCTGCTTTTTGTAAAAATCGGGTTGAGACTACAGGATCGTCTTTTGCCCCATCCAGTAAAGTGTGAATAAAGCCCTGAGCAGCGAAAATAGGTGTTTTCAGTTCATGCGAAACATCTGCTAAAAACTCCCGCCGGAAAGTTTCCATTCGCTTTAATTCATTAATCTCGGCTTGCTTTTTTTCCACATAATCCGAGATTTCTGTATTTAATTTTTTTAAAGGGTTAACATTTATGATCAGTTTCTTTTTAGAAATATCAAAATCTTTGATTTTTAACTTTCTGATTGTTTTGTAGATATTATTTACCTCTTGAAATACAAGCAGATCAATTGTATAATAGATTCCGAAAAATGAGATTATTAAGCTACTTACACCTGCCACAAATAGCATAGTAATATCTACACCAGGCACAAAACTCAAAAAGGCAACGACTAAAGTTGCTATTAGGCCAGCCAACAAAACAGCTATCCAACGCGGGGATAAAAACATGAAAATTTATTATTTCGCACCAAAATTGGTGATTTTGACAGATAAAAAAAATTATCTAGTCTTCAGAAGGAAACATATAGCCCACGCCTTTCAGGGTTTTGATGTAGTTCTCACCTACTTTTTCCCGTACTTTTCTGATGTGAACATCCACGGTACGTTCCACCACAAATACATCTGTTCCCCATATTTTATGAAGTAACTCATCTCTGCTTAGTACTTTATCGGGATTTTGAGCCAATACATAAAGAAGCTCAAATTCTTTTTTAGGAAGCACTATAGAATTTCCTTCAGGGGTGGAAACGGTGTAATTCTTTTTATTTATCACCAATCCATTTTTTCTGATTACATCTTCATCGGATGTCTTAACTGATTCTTTTCGGAAAAAGGCACCAATCCGGCTCATTAAAGCCCTTGGTTTTATTGGTTTTGTGAGGTAGTCGTCGGCTCCTGCCTCGAATGCGGCAATTTCAGAGAATTCTTCTGCACGGGCCGTTAAATATATTATATGCGTATTATGAAGTTTAGGATTCGATTTTATTAGCCTGCCGGCTTCTATACCATCCATTATGGGCATCATGATATCCATTAATATCAGATCAGGATTTGACTCTTCTGCCATCCGCACACCTTCCTTTCCATTTAATGCTTTAAAAACCTTATAACCTTCTTTTACAAGATTATAAGCAAGCATTTCCTGGATATCCTCATCGTCATCTACAAGTAGTATTTTTCTTTCCATAAAGGAGCTTTTGGACTCTTTTGCCTTACAAAGATAATACCTGAATATTACCTTAATGTTAAGTTTCTATTTGGTGGCTTTCGGCGAAATTTCAAAAATTTCTCTTTGTTCGTTTGTAAAAACTAAATGCGAATTGTCTTCGTATGCTATGGCTTCTGTTTGTCTTCTGCGGGTTTTTAAACAACCCTTTGGTTTTGAAAAGTTTATCTGAGTGCCATCAATTTCAAAGAAATATGCTTTGCCATATGATAACAAAACGAATTCTTTCTGATCAGGTCTTATGTCGGCAGCAGTAACCGCGGTGGTCATTGGCATGCTATCCACTAATTTTGCTGTTTGTTTTCCGGCCTGATCTGAAAGCTCGTATAGTAAAGTCACCTTGTTTTTTTTATCCCATATTTTAGTAAACAGATATAATTTGTTGTTAAACCATAAGAAGGCTTCACAATCAATTTTATTATTCTTAATGCCGTCATTCTTAATACTTTCATATTCAAAATTTATTACCTCTGTTTTATTATTATGGTATTTATAAATAGAAAGGTCGTTTCTTTTTCCTGAATTATTTCCAAAATCACCCGCATATATATTGCCTGATATATCTTTTGCAAGATCTTCCCAATCAATATTATTTGCATTTTTTATTATTAAAGTATCATAGATAAATCCTTTTTTGTCGATCATATAGAGTTCAGGAGATCCTCCACTATCATTGTGTGTCCAGTAATAACCATTTTGCCATGCCTTGATCAATCCGGAGCTCTCATTTATACATACAGGCATTTTGCCGGTTTTTTTTATTTCCATTTCAGAATTTACGGAATTAAAACCTTCCTTAGCATCCGGTGTACAACTACATACTGCCAGTTTTAGTCCGAAAAGAAACATGTATAATTTATAAATAATCATCGTGGTTTATTGTAATTTGAAAATAGGATTGACATGTTAAAATGATCGATAAACAGTATTTTAATCCGTTTATACTTTAAAAATAGTTATAATCTGAATTAAAAGCACGGATTAGTTATTTTTGAATTAAAACTCAATAGGTATGGTTAGCAAAAAGCATGGTAATATTATAGAATTGGCCGCAGCAGCCTTGTTAATAGTCGTAATAATATTTGGTTTGTATATCCTCAAAGATGTACTTATTCCACTTTTAATATCTGGTTTAATTGCCATCCTGGTTCTACCAATTGTGAGTTTTTTGGAATCGAAAAAATTTCCACGGGTATTAGCCATTACACTTACCATTTTATTGGTATTTACTATTTTAACTTTAGTAATTATTCTTTTTGTAAATCAAATCGCAAGTTTGGATAACGTGTGGCCCTTGATGATCGATAAGGGGGAAGAATGGATTAAACTGGGTAGAATTTTTATTACAGAAAATTTACATGTTCAACAAGCTGAGCAACTTACCGAAGGGAAAAAATATTTGAGTGAATTACTGAAAAACAGTTCTTCTTTCTTTTCTAATGCTTTAAGTACCACTACCGGCTTTTTAGCCAATTTCTCCTTAATTCCCTTATATATTTTTTTAATGCTTTTATATCGCGACTTTCTAAGAGAGTTTCTGTATCGGGCATTTTACTC
This sequence comes from Jiulongibacter sp., assembly GCA_024645245.1. Taxonomy (GTDB): domain Bacteria; phylum Bacteroidota; class Bacteroidia; order Cytophagales; family Spirosomataceae; genus JAHEBN01. The sequence goes on from JAHEBN010000014.1 coordinate 30,689, forward strand.
AAAATCGAGGTATCACATAGATTTGGTTGTGCATAAAATAGAAAAGGTGGTACAGAATTATTTGTCGGGCTTATTACTCGTAATCCTGATAATCGGTATTTTAAACAGCACAGCTCTTCTTGTTTTGGGTATTCCAAATGCCATTTTCTTCGGTTTTTTTGCAGCCTTACTTGTTTTATTACCCTATATCGGTGTTGCAATCGGTTCATTATTACCAATAATTATGGCACTAATTACCAAAGATTCGGCTTGGTATGCGGTGGGTGTGGCGGGCTCTTTTGCCGTTGTTCAGTTTTTGGAAGGTAATTTTATCACGCCATACATAGTTGGCTCAAAGGTTAGTATTAATTCCCTGGCGGCTATTCTTGCACTTATTCTTTTCGGAAACCTATGGGGTATTTCGGGTTTGGTGCTGGCTCTGCCTCTTACGGCTATTATTAAAGTTATTTTTGACTCTAGCAAACGATTGAAACCTTTTGGGTATTTGTTGGGTGGGGTGGAAGAGTAGGTTTTTGTTGGAAAGTTGTCAAGTTTTAGAGTTGTTGAGTTTTTGGGTTGGAAGGTTGGAAAGTTTTTTAGTTGTAGAGTTTTTTTGTTTGAAAGTTGTAAGGATATAAGGTTGGTAAGTTGTCAAGTTATTGAGTTATCAAGATATCGGGTTTTTTGGTTGTCGAGTTTTTAGGGTAAGTTGCTTTGTTTTTTTATAAATTCAGGAAATCGTAGGGGTTTAGGCAAATGGATTGATAAAATTTCAGATCATCTTCTGCACACACACCGGGGAAATCTCCTTTTTTTTCGAGCATTGTGTTCATCACCTGAAAATGAAGATGTGGTGGCCAATTTCCGTTTTCGGGGAATGGGCCGATTTGCGCAAAATTTTCACCTGCAAGTATTGCTTTCCCTTTGTAAATGTTTTGTAGAGAAGTGGCAGTAAGGTGTCCAAACAGATAGAATATTTCCGAATTTATCGACTTTAGAATAATGGTTGGTCCATAATCTCCTGGATTATTATTGTTTTGAAAGCTATGGACAAGGCAGTTTTCAGGTGCAAAAAGCGGGGTACTGGCCTCTGCCCAGATATCAACACCCAAATGAATATTTCTGGATTTTCCAGCTTGAAAGTGATCTTTGGACTGATAAATGATTCGGTTTTCGAGCCAACCACCAATTCCTGTTTTTACTTTCGATTTGGCAAGTTCATGGAAAATATAGGTATTGAATGTTTCCACATTTTCTGCAAGTTGAGGACTGATGTCTTTGTTTTTTGCTGAAAAATCCAACCAAATAAATTGATCTTTTTTGAAATCGAATGGTGTAATATTTGCAAACATCTTACTCTTTTTTAACCCCCAGTAATACATCCACCCCCGCTGGTAAAGGATTGCCGGAAGACCGCCGGAAACTCACCACCTGACCCACATGCCAGATTGCATCTGCAATAGGGCCATTTATCAGATTCCAGAAAGGTATGTCGCTTTTGGTATCTCCAAATTGTAATTTTAAGTTTTCAGGATGGACATCTTCGTTCTTTAGTAAATCAGAAGCCTGTCTTATTTGAAGCAATGTTTTATTTCGTAGTTCTTCATAACTAAGCTCTGCTTTTTTACTATTTCCCGTCACTTTTTTGCCTGCCATGGTATTTAAAATTACCTCAGTAAGACCATCGATGTGCTCCAGCGTTTCGCGGGTGGTTCTGGCATCTGTGTTGGGTTTGAATGCAAGGTCAGGCTCATTTAAATCGTAACTTGCCCAATAGTATCGAAACCCGAGCCCATCGATCATTCTTGCCACTGTGGTATTGGCGTTGTAAACTGCCGGGGCTTCTGGAATATTATAAAAGTAGGGTTTGTCTTGGGCTGAAATGTAAGTAGTGTATAACAGAAATAGTAATAAAATTAGCTTTGGCATTTAAAAGTTTTTTTTCAAAAATAGCTATTTTTTTTTTATTAGAATAAAAGTTTGTGTGGATTAGCGGTTCATAATTTGTGTTTACTTTGTATTATTATAACCATCCCATTTTTATTATCCACATATATAATTATCAAATCGTCTGGTCGTAACTTGTCCCTTTCTTTTTTAGAGGCTATTTCTACTTCATACACTTTAAAAAGTACATTATCTAGACCTTCTAATTTTTTGGTTTCTTCTTTCTTGTGAGATCGGTGGATATTCGATATTTACTTTTTCTCCAACATAAACTGAACCGGTATAGAGTACATCACAGCCACATTTTTACCGTTTTGTTTACCAGGCGACCATTTGGGCATCATATAGATCAGGCGTATTACCTCTTCGTCGCATCCAAAACCTATTCCTTTAACTATTTTGGGTTGGCTGGTTTGCCCGTATTTATCGATTTTAAAACTTACCAATACTTGCCCCTCAACATTGGCTCTTTGTGCATCAGCAGGGTACCTGATATTCTCTCCTAAAAACTTATACAATTCTTTTGTACCACCCGGAAATTCCGGCATTTCTTCTACCACAGTAAAGATTTCACTCTGATTTTCGACAGTTGGTTTGATTTCATTTGGGTCTTTGGAGTATCCTACTACTACCATTTTCTCCATTTCTACCGTAGTAGGAATCATTTTTACTGAAATGTTTTGGGTAGGCTTATCAATAATTTGAGTGGTATAGCCAACAAAAGAAATTACGAGTTTCGCATTACTGTCAATGTTTTCGAAATAGAATTTACCATCGACATCCGTTTTTGCACCGATAGTTGTATTTTGAACAATAACATTTGCTCCAGGCAGTCCATCGCCATTTTCATCCAAAACCTGGCCAGCTACTTTTATAAGGTTAAGTTTCTGATTTAATTTTAGATGTTCTTTTTGCCCCTCATTTTTTGTGATTTTATCGAAAAAAAGGATTTCTGAGAAGCTAGAACTTCTGTTTTTTGCATCAGAACTTGCGGTTGATAAAATAAGCATTCCAGCAAAAAGAGGTAGTGCTAAACCATATTTCAACAAGGCTCTTTTGTTTGATTTTTGTTTTGTCAGCATCATAATTCGTGTTTTTAAAATGGATTGATTATAAAAATTATTGACAAGTAAATTGGGTGCCACTTTAAAATGACAGCTCACCAATAAGGTGGCGTATTGTTTTTTAGAACCTAAAAAATCTGATGCTTTTTCGTCGGCGATAAATTCATGAATATTCCGGATTTCTTTTCTAATCCAGCTCACCAATGGGTTGAACCAACAGATAACTCCCATTATTTCGAAAAAGAAAACATCAAAAGAGTGAAACTGATGGCTGTGCACTTCCTCGTGATTTTTTATGGTTTCGTAATTTTCCAGCTTTTTGTCAATCATAATTTTGCCAAAAACCGAAAATGCGGCTCCATCCGGTAGGCGTAATCGCAACAATTGCTGCAGTTTCAATAAAGAAATACTCATTCGTAAAAGACCGAATGAAAAACCGAGAAAATAGATGGTGATCCAAAAAGTTGTCCAGTTCCATTCGAAAGATTTTGCCTCTGTTTTTATCAGAAACTCGGGAATGGTGCCCGAATAAATTACCTGATTTACCTGCTCGGTTACAAACCAACTCTGTACCATACCCATTTTCCAGAATGGCACAAGCAGGCACAAAGCAGTTATACTTAGTAGATAAATGCGATTCCAGCTAAAGTAGGTCTCATTGCGAAGCAGAAGAGCATAGAGTAAATAGCTTAGACCTAAATAGATGTTGATTTGAATTAAATAATTAAGCCAGTTCATAAGTGAAAAGGGTTTTACTCATCTTTCATTTTATTCAAAATCTGCAAAAGTTGATCAGCGTCTTTCAGATCAATTTTTTGCTCTTGCACAAAAAAAGATACGAATTGACCAACCGAATTTCCAAAATACCCCGACATAAGCTTTTTCGCAGCAAAATTGCGGTATTCGTCTTTGGTTATAATCGGGAAATATTCGTAGGTTTTGCCATAGGCAAGGTGATCCACAAAACCCTTTTGCTCCAAAATACGGATGATAGTCGATACCGTATTATAAGCGGGTTTTGGTTCAGGTAGTCGCTCGATAACATCTTTTACAAAACCTTTTTCCAGCTGCCAAAGCTCTTGCATTACTTCTTCTTCGGCTCGGGTAAGGTCTCTCAGGTTCTTTTCTTCGTTCATGTCGGTAAAATTCAATTTTTGGAAAAATCTAAAACAAACATAAAACTAATAGTTTAGTTTTTAAACTATTTTATTAGTTATTTAAAAAAATGACTTTGATCATCTATTTGACTTTCCTAAGTCATACTAATTTAACTTTATACTTCTTTACCTTTAAGAAAAATTAGAAATAATGTTTAGAAAAAAGTTTTTATTCTTGGGCTTAGTTATTGCTTTATCGGCTTGCAACAAAAATCTGTTGATTGATAAAGAGCCCAATATGCCGGTTCAGAATTACCTTAATTATTCCTGGAATGAAATAAAAGAAATTGGGAACAATCCGTATTACACCAGTAAATTGATGGACAAAACTTTGACGGCTTATGTAGATGAACGTTTAAAATCGTATGGTTATCAAAAAACAAAAGCCGAAAACGCCGACTTTTATATAGATTATCATATTTACATAAAAGATCAATCTTTTCAACAATTGGTTTGTCCTCCAGGGTTTTATCGGGCAAACAGGTATTCACCCGAACTTAGTGGTGCACCTCAATGTGAAGTGCCCGAGGTAATGATGGCTTACGATTCGGGTACCTTTGTTATTGAGATCGTACACAAAAAATCGGGTCAACTTATCTGGCGTGGAACCTCAACCGAATTAATAGAGAACCCGATTTATGCCGATGCCATTTTCAAGAGAAAAATCAGACGATTATTAAAAGACTTGAAAATCAAATCCTGATTTTACCCATTACAATTATCCGTAAGATTTGGTAGATAGCGGGATAGGTGTTTAATTTGATTATTGCAATTCAACACTAAAACCTGTTATCATGAAAGAAGAAACTGTCTTTGGTCATCCCAAAGGTCTTTTTGTCTTATTTTTTACCGAAATGTGGGAACGCTTCAGCTATTACGGCATGCGGGCAATACTATTTCTCTATCTCACCAAAGCAGCCAGTGAAGGAGCTCTCGCCTTACCTGAAGACCAAGGCGGGGCAATAATGGGTTTATATATGGCTTCTGTGTATTTGCTTACTTTACCGGGTGGCTGGATAGCCGATAATATTCTGGGTCAGAAAAAATCAATTTGGTACGGAGCAATTTGTATAATGATTGGTCATATTATTTTGGCAATTCCTGGTAGCGTTGGAGTTTTTTTTAGTGGATTGGCCATGGTTGCTATTGGCACGGGTTTGTTAAAAGCAAATATTAGCTCAATTGTTGGTGAACTATACCCTGAGGGTGGTGCCCGCCGAGATGCTGCTTTTTCCATTTTCTACCTGGGTATTAACCTGGGTGCATTTTTAGGAATGTTTATAGTAGGTTATCTTGGAGAAAAAGTTGGTTGGCATTACGGATTTGGGGCTGCCGCTTTTGCAATGCTTTTTGGTGTTATAAATTTTAGATTAAATCAAAAACACCTTACCCATGTAGGAAACGAACCTGCTCAAAAATCTAAATTGACGTACGTTTATGTTGTAGTTGGTTTGTTGGTTTTTACAGCAATGTTATTAATTACCGGTGTTTTGGATAGCATAGCCCTGGCCAATATTATGAAATACATTATTTCTGGAATAACACTTGGATATTTTGCCTACATCGGATTTATGGATAAATCACTTACGGTGGTAGAACGAAAAAGAGTAGGGGTGTTGTTTATTTTATTTATAGGTATTTCTATTTTTTGGTCGGGATTTGAGCAGGCAAGTACAACACTAACTATTTTTGCAGACCGACACACAGATCGTAATCTTTTTGGATGGGAGCTACCCGCTTCATGGATGCAAAATGCTAATTCCATGTTCATTCTGATATTCTCGGCACCAGTTGGAGCCTTGTGGATCTACCTAAACAGGAAAAATTTAAATCCTACCCTGCCAGTAAAATTTGGTCTTGGGCTTATTCAGATGGGTTTGGGCTTCCTGGTTATGTATTTTGCTGCCAAAAAAGTTTTAGATGGCAATTTGGCGGGTATGGGTTGGTTAATAATGACCTATATGTTTCATACGCTTGGTGAACTTTTTGCAAGCCCGGTTGGGCTAAGTGCTTACACCAAATTAGCTCCGAAAAAATATTACAGCCAGCTAATGGGACTTTGGTTTGTAGGAGCATCATTAGGTAATTTGATTGCAGGCTTATTTGCCGGAAACTTCAATAAAGAAAATGTTAGTCAGATGCCGGATTTATTCTATCAGGTGTTTATTATTGCGGGTATATCGGGTTTGTTGCTACTGATTTTTTATAAGCCTATCAAGAAATGGATGGGAGGTGTCATCTAAAAGCAAACAAAAATATATGGAAAGCCGGAAATTAACCTCCGGCTTTTTTTGCTTTATATCCTTCTTTTAAAAGATAAGCCAGAACTTTATCACGATGATCTCCTTGTATCAAAATTTCGGAATCTTTGGCTGAGCCGCCGCTTCCACATATCCCCTGTAGCTTTTTCTTTAAATCCTGTAAGTCGTCGTTTTTTCCCATAAACCCTTCGATTCGGGAAACGACTTTATTTCCACCTTTTCTGTCCAGCCAGATTTTGAAACTTTGTTGATCTTTGGCTAAAGTATCCGGTTCAGTTTCTTCGGAAGCATACTCGAAGTCGGGATTTGTTGAATATACTATTCCGCTATTAATTTTTTTACTCATATAAGTACATGTAAAGAATTTTCTAAAATCGAAAAAATTAAGGTATTTGTATTTAATAAATGTGGCTCGCCATCCAGATGTAATTGTACCGGAGAAGAGGTTTTTATTTCAAAAGTTTTTCCTCGGTAGTATTCACATAGCCTGCTTTCATCTAAATTACCTTTAAAAAGTTTTAACAAAAGACCGGGAACCTGATGTGTTTTTGGTGGAGAAATGATCGAAACATCCAGGAAACCGTCATCAATTATGGCTTTTGGGCAAATGTATGCATTGTTTCCAAACTGATTTGCATTTCCAAAAGTAATGCTGTAGAGTGAGTTGTAGGCTTGTTTATTAAATTCAATCTTTAAGCTTCTATAGCTAAACCAGCCTTTTAAGGCTATTTTTATATAATTAATGAGGCCACGCTTGCCGGCGTTTTTGTCAAATAATTGAGCACAATACGCATCAAAACCTAAGCCCGAAGTGCAAAAAAAGGACAAGCCATTTACAGTTGCTGTATCAATTTTTTTTGAAACGGATTTATTTAGCTTGATGAGACTTTCTTCCAATGTCAGCATATAACCCAGATGTCGGGCAAGCCCATTTCCTGATCCTCTTGGAATAATGAAAAGTGAAAAATCGGTATTTATTAATTGAGTTGCAACTTCATTTACCGTTCCATCACCGCCAACAGCTATATAAAATTTGAATTTTTTATTGATGTATTTTGATACAATTTCGGAAGCATGGCCTCGGTATTCGGTGTATTCAAAATGAGGGTCAAACTTAGTTAAATCAATAAAACTCATTACCTCATATTCGAAGTCAGTTAAACTCCTTTTTCGGCCTGCGTTTGGATTTACTATGAATATTACTGCTTGCCTGCTCACAAACTTTTGATAATTTTACACTATTGAATAAGCAAATTAAATTGAAATTACTTCAGCTGGCAATTTTTGTGTTTATCTTTCCTAATTGTTTTGCTCAAAAAAACGATTCGGAAGAACAAATAAGGGCAATTTTATTGAGACAAACAGAATGTTGGAACTCCAACGATCTGGATTGTTTTATGAGTTATTACTTAAAATCAGATTCAATAAGGTTTGTTTCGAAAAACGGGGTTAGTTATAGTTGGGGAGCACTTTATGAGCGATATGAAAAATTTTATCCTACGGAAAAAGAGAAGGGTATATTACAGTTTACTATATTGCACATAGATAAATTGGGTAGAAAAAATATCAGTGTTGTAGGTAAATTTTACCTAACCAGACCTGATATTGGTGATGCCAGCGGGTATTTTACCTTACTGTTTGAGAAAATTAAAAAAGAATGGTTAATCGTGATGGATCATACCAGCGGATAAGATTATGTCAACTAAAATTACAATAGGTGCTGAATACAAGCACACTTTCAGTTTTACACAGAATGATGTGGAAGCCTTTGCCCAAGTAACAGGCGATTATAATCCTATTCATCTGGACCCGGAATATGCTGCCAAAACCAAATTTGGGAAGTGCATAATTCATGGTCATTTATCTAGTAGTGTTTTTACTCGCTTTTTAGCAATGGGTGAACCTGGAGGTGAGGGGTCTGTTTACCTTAAACAAGAAACTGAATACTTGCGACCCATGTTTGTTGACAAAGAATATGAAGTGGTTTTCCGGGTTGAGGCTATTGATGACAAAAAACACAAAGCTGAAATTACGACTGAAGTATTTGATCTGGAAACTAAAAAAATCACCATCCGTGGTAAAGGCTTGCTAATGAATGCCGATTTATATTAAGATCTTTTAAAATAATAATAAGCCTTTAAAGCACATAAAAAGAAAAAACCCCACTTCTGCGGGGTTTTTTAAGACCATTTTCATTTAGATTCAGAGAGGCTTATTAAATACCTTCGTTTTTCATGTTTTGAACTTCGGCTCTTACTGACTTAGCCCAAACAGCCAAATCCTGCATTCCTTTTCTTACACGTGTGCCAGCAGCTTTGTTTTTCTTGTCATAAAACTTCTCAAAATCATCGGCCATTGACGTTACCAGATCATGTAATTCCTGATATTTGTTCATAGTATAAAGGGTTAAAAGTTATAATTTTATTTACGGTACGCAAGATATATTTTTTAAATTAAAAATTGGTATACAGAAATGGAAAATGTATAAAAAAATGGGTTCTAAAGCTTAAATAGGGGTAATAAATCAAAAAAAATCACCTTTTTTTAAGGTGATTTTTGTGAATCAAAGTTCATTTTTACTTTAAGCTTCAATACTTACTGGTGCATACTCACCATTTTTAAGTTTACTTTGAACCACTTCAAAGCAATCCATGGTGTAGTTTACATCTTCTAAAGTGTGAGATGCTGTAGGAATAATTCGTAACAGTATAACTCCTTTAGGCACTACGGGATAAACTATGATGGAACAAAATACATTCATGTTTTCACGCATGTCGCGAATCAGGTTAGTAACTGTGGCTAATTCGTATTCGCCATGAAGAAATACAGGTGTTACACAACTTTGCGTATTTCCGATATCAAAACCTCTATCTCTGAACCCATTTTGCAATGCGTTAACTATTTCCCAAAGTTTGTCCTTGTATTCCGGATGGTTTTTGATTAATTCCAAACGCTTCATTCCACCAATAACAAAAGGCATAGGGAGGGCTTTTGCATAGGTCTGTGATCTCATATTGTATTTCAAATACATGATAACCTCTTTTTTTCCTGCAATAAATGCACCAATCATAGCCATAGATTTGGCAAATGTCGAGAAATGCAAATCTACAGAATCCTGAACCCCAAAATGCTCTGGTACTCCCGATCCGTTTTTACCCATAGTGCCAAAACCATGTGCATCGTCAACCAATAATCGAAATTTATATTTTTTCTTAAGTTCTGCTATTTTATCAAGGGCACCTACAGCACCGGACATGCCAAAAACGCCTTCTGTCACCACTAAAATGCCGCCATTTTGTTCTTCGGCAAGTTTAGTAGCTCTAATCAGGTTTTTTTCCAGACTTTCCATGTCATTATGCTTAAAGGTATAGGTTTTGCCACCTTTGGCACGATGTAATCTTACACCATCAATCAAGCAGGCGTGAGATTCGGCATCATAAACTATTACATCTTTAAAATCAACCATGGCTTCTACTGCCGACATGACGCCCTGATATCCGTAATTAAGGAGAAAAGAATCTTCCTGCCCTACATATTCGGCCAATTGACGCTCAAATTCTTCGTGTAAATCTGAATTCCCCGTCATCATTCGTGCACCCATAGGGTAAGCCAGGCCATATTCAGCCGCAGCATTGGTATCGGCCTCTCTTACTTCAGGATGATTTGCCAAGCCGAGGTAATTATTTAATGACCAGTTAAGCATTCTTTTGCCATTAAACTCCATATAAGGGCCTATTTCACCCGAAAGTTTTGGAAAAGAATAATAATGATGAGAATAGTGAGCATGCGAACCAATAGGTCCTAAGTTATTAACTACTTTTTCGAAGATGTCTTGTACCATTTGAAATACGGGTATTAAAAGGTTTTAGTATGTTTTCCCGATGTGGATCAATGTTTAACAGAAATAAAGTGCAAATTTAAAATAATTAATTTACAAAATAAAATTATACTATTCTAAGAAATATAGTATTAAAAATTATAATGTATTGTACTTTGCCAATATTTTAAAAACAGCCAATCTTGAATTGTCGGAATAATGAAAAAAAGTGATTTACATAGTTGTTGAAAATCAGCGAATTATGGGTAAATGTAAAAATACTTCTAAATTTTTTTGGCATAAGTATTGAAACAAAAAAAACTAAAGCACTATATTTGCACTCCGTTTCGACGAGAGGAGGGATGGGTGAGTGGCTGAAACCACCAGTTTGCTAAACTGACGTACTGGAAACGGTACCGCGGGTTCGAATCCCGCTCCCTCCGCAAGGAGTGTTTGGGAGACAGAAACAGCCACTCAAACACACAGAAAACACCACGGGGTGTAGCGTAGCCCGGTCATCGCGTCTGCTTTGGGAGCAGAAGGTCGCAAGTTCGAATCTTGCCACCCCGACACAAAAACAAGACTCTTTGAATAAAAGAGTTTGGGAGCAAAAGGATCGCAACAGCAACGGCTGCCGCTTGGAACTTGCCACCCCGACACCAGAAAGGCTTTTTCGGCTAAAGCTGAGGAAGCCTTTCAGATTTTTAAAGGAATAATCCTTGAAAAGGTCCCGTAGCTCAGCTGGATAGAGCATCTGCCTTCTAAGCAGACGGCCACACGTTCGAATCGTGTCGGGATCACAAAAGCGAGTTGAAAGACTCGCTTTTTTCTTTATTAGGAATTGACATTTTCCTGAATTGAAGACTTATCTTTGAACCCAATTCGAATTGCTATACAAATCAGATATGAAAATATTTCCTCTTTTTTTGATAACTTTCTTAAGTGTATTTTTTGTAAATGCACAAAATAAAAAAAAGAAGTCTCCAGATTTGGCAAGCAAGCCAGCTACCGGGCAAGATTTGAAAATTGCTTATATCTACGAAGATTACATCTTTGAAAATTACCATGAAGTGAAAAACCTGGAAAAGGCAATTGAGCAAGAAAAGGCTAAAATGCAAGATGAGTATAATAAGATGGCTTTGGATTATCAGACTAAATACCTGGCATATCAGTCCAGTTTAAAAAATCTGGATTCAATGACCAC
>JAHEBN010000151.1 GCA_024645245.1 Jiulongibacter sp.
AGAATTAAAAACACCAAATCTGAGCCTGGGAAATCTGAAATCTCAGATAGAAACCTTCAAAAATCCGGCTATAAACGTTCGAAATCAAGCATTTACTATTTTATCTACTGGAGGAGAGAAAAACATATACTTGGTTAAAAAGCTGATAGTTGATGAAAATACTTTTACAAAATCCCGGGCTATTTGGCTTATGGCAACTTTGGGAGAAAAAGGCAAAAAGCAGGTTTTTGAAATATTGAAAAAAGGAAAAGAAGAAGAGCGGATTGTCGCTTTCAGGGCTTTACGAAATGTGCTTCCGCCAAATGAATTATTAAGTTTGATTAGCACTTTGACCGAAGATAATTCTGCCTTTGTTCGTCGTGAGGCGATAACGGCATTAGAAAAATTTCCATATTCCGATAAGAATTCGCTTCTTAAGAATTATGCGGGGGAAATTCCCCAAAACGACACCTATTATTTAAATGCCCTGTCATTGGCTTTAGGCAAAGAAAAAGATCGTTTTTTCAATGAAAACAAAGAATGGTTGGTGAACGATAGTTCATTCTTTGAGCTGCTTTATACACTTCATCCACAAAATGCGGCAGCTTATTTTAGGACAATTGCTGAAAAGGAGGAGGTAAATTGGTACAAAAAAGAGAAATCCATAACTGCACTCGCTTTTATGAATCACAAACAAGCTTTGGAATATATGCTAAAACTTGCTGGTTCGCCAGACAAAAACACGGCTCAGATGGCAAACTATTGGTTGGCTTTCAGAAGTAGCAATGACTGGGCCGACTTAAAAGACTGGAGCTCTGAAAAAGACAATTTACAAGGGCAACAAAATCTAACCCGCATGCTTCAGTACAAAGAAAAAGTGGCGAATGAATACATTGCATTTTGGGATAGAGAAAGAGCCTTAAAAGCCCTCGCGGCCGATGCCACTGGCGGCCAAATTCTTTTGGAAATGCTGAATAAAAAGCAAGTACCTGAAGATTTGATGGCTTCTGCAAAAAATGAATTATCGAAAAGTAAGGATGCCGGTATTAAGTACCAATCGGCCAAGTTCTTTGAAAATGAAAACAGTATTTTAACTGAAAAAGAAGTTTTTGCTACTGAAGGAAATGGTAAGAATGGAAAACTGCTGTTTGAAAATAATTGCAGCACCTGCCATAAAGTGGAGAATTCAGGCAATGGAATCGGCCCGGATTTAAGCAAAATAGGTCAAAAATTGGATAAGTATGGCCTTTTTGAAGCCATAATCAAGCCCAATGCCTCTTTGGTTTTTGGATACGAAACCTACAGCATTTATACAAAAGATGGCAATTCCTATTATGGCTTTTTGTTGGCTGAAAACGATAAAAACCTGACGATCAAGGATCTTTCTGGGGCAAAAATAAACATTGCAAAAAAGCAAATTCAGGAAAGGATAAAGCAATCGGGCAGTATTATGCCTTCTGCCTCCTCTTTGGCTTTGGAGTCTGTACAATTGAATGATTTAATAACGTATTTAACCGAATTGAAATAATATGCAACAAGTACCCATTAAAACCACTGTAGTCGGCTCTTGGCCTTTCCCTGGCTGGCTCGAGTTTGGATCCGAAAATCTGGATAAATTTGGTCCGGCCGATGTCAACGAAATGATTGAAGATGCAGTGGTATGTGCTATAAACGATCAGGTTTCATCGGGATTAGATGTAATTACCGATGGAGAACAAACCCGCTTAGATTTCAATCTATCTTTCTATGGATTTATAAAAGGCATGCAACCCAATCATCTGGAGACGCGGAAGTTTGGCCCACCTGCTCATGACCAAAGGGGCAAACACACCATCATAGAAAAACTTACCGCACCCAAAGGACTAGGTGTGGTAGAAGAATACCAAAGACTGAAAAGATTGGCACCAGAAGGAAAGATTCTGAAAGCTTCAATCCCCGGACCTTATACACTTTCGGGAAGGATGTTGCCGGGTGAAATCTACAAAGATCGCTGGGAAATTACCGAGGCCATTTTGCCTATGGTTGCCAAAGAATTGGAAGCTTTGGTAGCCGCCGGAGCTCAGGAAATTTGCATTGATGAGCCTTCTATGAGTTGCTATGCCTACAAGGAAGACACCAAAAGGTTTGTTGATATTTTTAACCGAACCGTACAAAGGATTGTGGGCAAAACCCGAATTGCTACACACCTCTGTTTTGGCAACTACAAAGGGAGGTCGGTAGGTAAAAAAACAATTGCACCCATGCTGCCTGACTTTTTGGATATGCAGGTGGACGAGTTGCATACCGAAATGTGTGTACTCAATTTCGCTGAAGTACATTTGCTGGAAAGGTTTGCCGAAAAAATGGATGTGGCCGTAGGCGTGATTGACGTAAAAAGCTATTACATAGAAACAGTAGCAGACGTAAAAGAAAGAATTGAAAAATGCCTGAAATACGTTCCGGCAGAAAAACTGGCCATAGCCCCCGACTGCGGACTAAGCCAAACAGCCAGATGGGCAAGTAAGCAAAAAATAGAAAATATGTGTAAAGCGGCAGTGGAAATGCGGTCGAGGTAAGTTTTTAAAAAGGAATAAAATGATAAAACCCATCCAAAAAAACGAAGAACTAAAAAAAGATATAGACGCCTTTAAGCATTCGACAGCTTTTAAATTTTGGTGGCTGGGGCAAAGTGGTTTTTTGTTGAAATGGAAGGGCAAAACCATACTTTTTGATCCCTATTTATCTGATTTTCTAAGTAAAAAATATGAAAACACCGACAAGCCTCATGTACGTATCAGCGAATTAGTGATTCAGCCTGAAATGCTTGGGAAAATCGACATTGTAACCTCAAGCCATAATCATACTGATCACTTGGATGCCGAAACTTTACTGCCCATTTTTAAGAATAATCCAGACATTAAATTTCTTATTCCGGAGGCCAACAGAGCTTTTGTATGTGATAGATTAAAGTGTGAAATCGATTTACCTATTGGCTTAAATGAAGGTCAAGAGGTATGGATTCATGATTTTAAATTCATAGGTTTACCTGCAGCTCATAATGAAATAGAAAAGGATGAAAAAGGGCAATGCAAATTCATGAGTTTTATTGTAAAATTCGGACCTTACACTATTTACCATTCTGGTGATACTTTATGGTATCCTGGGCTTGCAGATACCCTTTCTCAACACAAACCTGACCTTGCCTTTTTACCTATAAATGGCAATAAACCTGAGCGAAGAGTTGCCGGTAACCTGAGTGCCGAAGAGGCTGCTCAACTAGGGAAAATTACAGGTGCCGGCTGTGTAGTTCCCCATCATTATAATTTGTTTGAGTTTAATACAGAAGATCCTGCAGTTTTTGAAAAGTCTTGTGAAAAGTACCAAACTCCAAATAAAATCCTGAAATTAGGCGAAGGTTTTGCGATAGATAAAATGATTTGATTAAGATTATGGTAAGAAGAAATTTTCTAAGTTCGATACCTGCCGCGGCACTACTACTTTCTTTAAAAAACAAAGAGCAGTTTCCCATTTCATGCAATACCTACAACTGGGTAACATTTTATCGGCGAAGCGGAAAAGAATGGGGAAAAAATCTTGAAATGGATATTGCAGAATTTGCTAAAACCGGGATAAAAGCTATCGAACCCAATATGGAGTCGGTAGAAATGGCGGAAAAACTGATTCCAATACTTAAAAAGAACGAGATTGGTTTACCCTCTATTTATGTAAATTCTGTTTTGCACGAGGAAAAAGAAGTAACAAAATCCATAGAAACAATTTTAGGTATTGCAAAAGCCGTAAAGAGCTATGGAACGAAAATTATTGTTACAAACCCAAGTCCTTTAAAATGGGGAGGTAATCAGGTAAAAACAGATGCACAATTGATCACCCAGGCAGCCGCTCTCGATAAATTAGGGGGACTTCTTAAACAAATGGGAATTACCTTAGCTTATCATACCCACGACATGGAAATGCTGGCAGGTGCTCGTGAGTTCCACCACATGCTGCAAAATACTGCACCGGAAAATATGGGATTTTGTTTTGACATCCATTGGATTTACCGGGGCTCTCAAAATTCAAATCTGGCTGTTTTTGATGTGTTAAAAATGTATGGTGACCGAATAGTTGAATTGCATATTCGTCAGTCAAAAAATGAAACCTGGCAGGAAACATTTAGTCCTGATGGAGATATCGATTACCAGCAATTGGCAAAAGAACTGAAACGGAGAAATATTCAGCCACATTTGGTTATTGAGCAATGTTTGGAAGACGGTTCGCCTGATAAACTGAATGTTGTCGAAGCACATAAAATTGATTTAGAAAATATTAAAAAATTGTTTATTTAACCGGCAGATAGTGAATCACTAAAAGCTTAAAATTGGAAATATGAATTATACACTAAAAGACATCGCCAAAATGATTGACCACTCGCTTTTACATCCCACTCTCACGGATGCCGAGCTCACCGAAGGATGTCAACTGGCATTGAAGTACGATGTGGCTGCCGTGTGTATCAAGCCGTATTTTGTAAAGGAATGTGCCGAAATATTAAAAGATTCTGATGTGAAAGTATGCTCCGTAATTGGGTTTCCGGCGGGTAATGGTACTATTCAAGCTAAAGTTTATGAAACCCGATTAGCCTGTAAAGATGGAGCCACTGAAATAGATATGGTAGTAAACTGCGGCAAGGTACTTGGCGAAGACTGGCGATATGTCAAAAAGGAAATTAATGCGATCAACAAGGAATGCCTAAAACATGGTGCTGTATTAAAAGTGATTTTTGAAAATGACTTTTTGCCTAAAGACAATTACAAAATCAAGCTTTGTAAAATATGCAGCACGGTAGGTGTAGCCTTTGTGAAAACATCTACCGGCTATGGTTATGTAAAACAAGCCAATGGCGACTATAACTACAAAGGAGCCACGGAGCATGATTTGATTCTGATGCGAAAATATTCAGCACCAGAAGTACAATTAAAGGCTGCGGGTGGTGTAAGAACTCTTGACGGACTTTTGCGGGTAAGAGAAATTGGTTGTTCTCGTTTGGGAGCGTCGGCTACAGCAGCCATTATGGAAGAAGCTAAAGCCAGATTGGGTCTTAAAAGTGAAAAAGTAGTAAATCTAAGTTCAGGTTATTAAAATTCTTTATTCCCAGAAGATTTTATTGGAAGAAAAATATTAATGCAGATCTGACAAGGAAATAATCTCTCAGGTATTGTCTGGGGCGAGTGGATTTTAAGTTTGAATTAAATGGAGTCCTTAAATTCAGATCAATTTACCTGATACTGCAAATTTTATGAGTACCACTATATTATTTTCATCTGATTTATTTATGTTATTTTTATGAGGACTATCCACTGAGCTTACACTTACACAAAGTCGGGCAGCTATCTGAGAACTGGAAAGCTCCTCAGCAACAAGTTTAAGTATCTTTATTTCACGAGAGTTCAGTAATTCATGCGTTTCATCGGCAGGAGTGGCAACCGTATTTATCACGTCAAAATTCGTATTTCTTTCACCAAAATAAGTACCCCCAATAGTAATGATCCTTATGGCATCTAATAGTTTTTTGATCGGGCTTTCTTTTAGTATATAATCTTGCATGCCCAATGAAAATAGTTTATTGAAAAAACGATTTCCACTAATAGCGTTGAGTACAAAACCTTTTATTCTGGCTGTTTTAACCAGATTTACTGTAAAATTTTATCGGGCTGGTGACCGGGAAGTTGCAGATCAAGTAAAAGTATATCCGTTTTTAAAGGCAAAGAATTTAAAAAAGAGCCCGCATCGGTAAATGTACGTATTACCTTTAAATCAGTTTGTTGATCCAATAAGCCGGCCAGCCCTTTAAGGAAAATTTCGTGATCATCTACAATACTTATATGGGTCATTTTTGAAATTCAAAATGGTCTAAAATTTGTGTTTTGTATTTGCAATTTATAAACAAACGCTAGCTTTTGGAAAAAAATAGAACAACAAACTGTTTTCGGGTTTACCTTACCCTGCTTACAGGCCTAGTTAGCGATCTTTTTTGTTCCCAATTGTATAAAATCGGGAGTAAATAGAACCAAAACCGGAATTTATATTTTATGCTTTAAATTTCTAACCTTTTACCTGATTCAAATGTTTTAGAATGGATATGGTAATAAAAGAATCCTCCGGTTTGACTAATACGTACCTCGCTGCTTGCAGGCAGGAAGGTGACGCCTTCATAGATAACTTTGTTGGTAAACTACTTAAAGAAAATGGGAGAGAGGCTTTAGTCCCTATTTTAAATTGGTGTAAAGACAACAAAACTTTTGAAACGGACAGTTTGCCCGTTGAGCTTTTATCCCATTTTGAATCCTTTTCCATTCTTCCTGAATTTGCCGATATCGGAAAGATGGAGGCTGGATTTCAGTTCTTTAAAAAGTATGTGGCACCAATTGCCATGTTGTTAGGTTGCTATTCTTTACCCTATTGCTATGCCGGAGCCGATGGTGCTCAGGTACTTTATTTTTCCGAAAAAATACATCAAAATACTACGCAAAGGCTAAATGACACGGGAGATTTTGTGCGGGAAATGCATGTTAAAGCCAATTGGGACAATGGGAGCAATTACGTGAGAGCCTATAAAGTCCGGCTAATGCATGGTATAATCAGAGCTTATTTGCAAAATTCACCAAAATGGGATGCTGCCTGGGGTTTACCACTAAATCAGGAAGATAAAGCAGGTACCAATCTGGCATTTTCGTACATCGTGCTGATAGGTTTAGGAAAGCTGGGTTTTGATTTTTCTGAAAAGGAAGCAGAATCCTACTTACATACCTGGAAAGTTATTGGCTATTTCATGGGAGTAAATGCCAATTTATTAGTAGATACTATGGCGGAGGCTTCTAAGCTCGATGTTTTAATTGCCGGCCGTAATTTCCGGGAATCGGAAGTTGGTAAATACCTCACAAAAGCCCTTATTGAAAGCTCCAGAGGTGTTATTAAAATCCCATTTTTGAAAAATATGCCCACCGCAATCATGCGTGAAATGCTGGGCGATGATATGGCAGATATGATGGAAATTCCACATTTGCCTGTTCATCAGAAGTTTATAAAACGTATTCCGTTTAAGTTTTTAGTTAGAAACAGTAGAGTGATTAAGGCTGAGGTGTAATCTTAGCTGTTAATTACTTCTAAAAGCTCACCCATCATTAAGGCTGTGGCTCCCCACACCCATTGATCTCGGATGGTGAAACCTGTAGTTTCCATTTTTTTTCCACGAACAATAATTTCTCTTTTTTGTACATTACTTGGATCTACCAGGTGATCAAGACTCATTTCGTAGATGTCGGCTACTTCTTTTTTATCAGGATAAAATCTGGGCGTATAATCCAGGTAACCGACTATAGGTTTTACCCAGTATCTGGACGGCGGGATAAAAACCTCAGTTAGTCCACCAATTAATTTGACATCCGAAGCTTTAATTCCAATTTCCTCTTCCGCTTCGCGTAAAGCTGTTCTTTCGTAAGTTTTATCATAATCTTCCATTCGGCCACCAGGAAATGCCATCTGCCCTCCATGCGTGCCATCATAAGGTGGTCTTAGGATAAGTGGCAGGAAAATATTGTTTTCGCTTGGATAAAAAGCTATTAGAACTGCACTTTGCTTTAATGTGCTAAAATCCAGATGTTTAGGGTTCATTCTTAATGATCCGGAATTCTGCATCCAGGCATCATGACCTGGTAGAGGTTGATTGAGTTGATCGGTAAGTTTGCTTATGAAATCCGAAAACGACATTCAGTTTGATGAAAAGTTAAACCAAAATTAAGTTTAAATAGCTAGGAATCAAAAAGACACTTGGTTAAAACTACTTATCGGCATAAAGTTTTACCAAAGCTTCGGCACACCTTTCGCCATCCATTGCGGCAGAAACTATGCCACCTGCATAACCAGCCCCTTCACCACAGGGAAATAACCTTTTTGTACTGACATGTTCGAAATTTTCCTTATCACGCGGAATTCGAACAGGGGAAGAAGTTCGGCTTTCTATTCCGATCAATTGTCCTCCGTATGTGGCGTAACCTTTCATTTTTCGGCCAAATTGTTCAATTCCGTTTTTCAACGGATAGGCTATTTTATCCGGCAAAATGTCAAACAGGTCGAGAGAAACAAGACCCGGCTGGTAGGAAGTTTCGTTCAATTCTGATGATACTTTTCCTTTTAAAAAATCGGGAATACGCTGAGCTGGTGCCCATTGAGAATGTATGGTTTGGGACTTCGGGTCTCGGATTTCGGATTTTGAATTGGTTTTTTGTGCACTTATACCATTTGCGAAGGACTGCGAACTTCGAACTGAAAACTGTAAAAAACCATCAACTGAAGACTGAAATGCATCCACCGCCATCTGCCAAGCCCTCTGCTCCACGCTTTTCTGATACTCCAATGCTGCCAATGGCCCAAAATGGGCATATTCCTGCCAATCCGGTTCGTTTACTGCCACCACTATTCCTGAATTCGCAAATCGGGAATCGCGACGCGAAGGTGACATGCCATTTACCACCAATTCACCCGGTGCAGTACTTGCCGGAACAATAAAGCCGCCCGGACACATGCAAAAACTAAACACACCCCTTTGAAGGCCTTTGTATTGGGTTTGGGCTACCAGTGAATACGAAGCCGCAGGCAAGAGTCCTCTTTCAGGCGAATGGTATTGGCATGAATCCACAAAAGCCTGCTGATGTTCGATTCGCACACCCATGGCAAAAGGTTTGGCTTCTATGAAAATATTTCTTTTGTGAAGAATTTCATAAATATCACGGGCCGAATGGCCGGTGGCTAAAATCACCCCTTCGCCGGTATACTCCTGCTTTTGATTAATAATTACACCTTTCATTTCACCATCTTTCAGTATAAAGTCTGAAACACGGCTTTCAAAGTGAATTTCGCCCCCCGCTTTTAAAATTTGTTCCCGTAAATGGATTACCACCTGAGGGAGCTTGTTCGTGCCAATATGCGGATGTGCGTCAACCAAAATTTCGGAAGTAGCACCATGTGAAACTAGAATTTCCAAAATTCGGCGTACATCCCCTCTTTTTTTGGAGCGGGTATAGAGCTTACCGTCCGAATAGGTACCAGCACCGCCTTCGCCAAAACAGTAGTTGGAATCCGGATCAACCAAATGGTCTTTATTAATGGCAGCCAAATCACGTCTTCGGGCTCTTACATCTTTTCCTCTTTCAAATAGAATGGGTTTGATGCCCAGTTCGATAAGTCTTAATGCAGCAAACATACCCGCTGGACCCGCACCCACAATCAGGGCTTGTTTTGCTTTAGAAACATCCGGATAAAATTGGCCATGTTCCAAATGGAGATCAATATTATCTCCATCCGAAATTTTCAAATCCAGATTAACCAAAATATTCCGGTTTCTGGCGTCAATTGATTTACGTTCTATTTTGTAATGCAGGCATTCGGCTGGAATGCGGTATTTGTCACCAAGAAAAGTTTTTAACTTTTCTTCATCCAGAGCAATGTCCGGGGCAAGTTTGATTTGCAGTTCTTTGATCATAAGAGAAAGGTATTTATCCTTTAATGAGTACAAAGTTAGGAACTATCTACTTCGCATCAGGCTTTATTCTGAAAATTAGCCGATATTTTGACAGATAATGAAATATTATAGTCTATCGGATTAGTAGATTAATGTATTTTTCATTTATCTTTGCCTTATATTTGTGGCATGTCCTATTTCGGAAATATAAAAAGAGGTATCAAGACGACTGTAAAAGGCATGAGTCTTACGCTAAAACACTTAGCGGATGCCCGTTTTTCCCGATCAGATCGTCAGATTGAAAACGATGATTTTTTCGGATTAGAAAAAGGCCACGTCACAATACAGTATCCTCATCAAACCATAAATGTTCCTGACAATGGTAGGTATCAGCTGGATTGTGAAATCGATGATTGTATCGTTTGTGACAAATGTGCGAAAGTTTGTCCTGTAGATTGTATTGAAATTGAGGCGATTAAGTCGCCTGAACTCATTCGTTATACTTCGGATGGCTCGCCTGTTCGCTTGTATGCGGCCAAATTCGACATCGACATGGCCAAGTGTTGTTTTTGTGGACTCTGCACCACTGTGTGCCCCACGGAATGCCTTACTATGAACTCCGAGTACGATTACAGCGTACTTGATGTGACCCAGTTAAATTTTGCTTTTGCCAATCTGAGTGCCGAACAGGCTCAGGAAAAAAGGGATTTATACGAGCAATTTGTTGCCGAGAAAGAAGCTGCAAAATCAAAACCCAAATTGGAAGAGAATAATCTGGAGGAGAAACCAGTAGCAAAACCGGTTTTCCTACCGGGAATGAAACCGGTGATTCAGGAGAAAACGGAAAGTGATTCTAAACCCGTATTTCGTCCCGGCATGAAACCAGCTACTCCGGCGGCACAGAAATCGGATGAAATAATTCCAAATAAACCAAAGCCAGTATTTAAACCAAGCATAAAACCTGCGACTTCTAATTTGCCAATGGGTGATGAAGCGGCCAGTGTTCCGGCTTTCAAGCCGCAGATGAAACCTAAAACGGAAGTAAAAAATACTCCTGAAAGTGAAGAATCAGTTGAGAAGCCCAAACCGGCTTTTCGACCTCAAATGAAACCGAAAACGGATTCTACAACTCCTTCGGAAATTGAGAATTCGGATAGCAAACCAAAACCTGTTTTTCGTCCACAAATGAAGCCAAAAGCGGAGGTCGGCGATAAATCACAAGCAAGTGATTCAGAAGCTAAACCAAAACCTGTTTTCAAGCCTCAAATGAAGCCTGTTGCGAAAGCAACTAATACCGATGGTGAACTAGTAGAGAAGCCCAAACCTGTTTTCAGACCCACTTTAAAGCCAAAGACCGATGAATAATGTGGAATTAGCACCTCTGGTTGTAAAAATGGCATTTATTCTGTTTGCCTGTGCTGCGGTTGGTG
>JAHEBN010000290.1 GCA_024645245.1 Jiulongibacter sp.
TTTCGGCAAAATAAAACTCATAAACTCCTTCTTTTATCTGATTCCGAAATCGTTGCCGGATTAGCAATTCGAGGTCATTTTCGTCGTCTACTACCAAGATTTTAGTTTTCATGCTGCATGTATAAATTTTTCAGAATATATATAAGTTCAAGTCTTTGGTGGAAGCATTTTAAGTTTTAACGATGCATAAATTTAATTGTTATTCTATCTTCTGATTTCAGGAAATAACCTGATAACATTTTACAGGTAATTGCTTGTTTTTCAATACAAACTCACCTTCTAAGGTGCAATGAAAAGAATTTTTCACCTTGTTATAAGCCAATTCAGATATTAGAATCTGACTCTCTTTAGCAGCTGACTGGAGCCTTTGGGCCGTATTCACCACATCACCTATTACGGTAAAGTCTAGTCTCTTTAAGGTGGTGGATCCAATATTACCTGAAATCATTTCTCCGGAGTTTATTCCTACTGAAACCTTAGGAAGATATGAATGTAATCCTACCCTTGGCTCTACAATGGCATTTATTTGCGAACGAACCGCCAAGGCTGCATCAATGGCTCGATCTAAATGATATTCGCCGGTAAAAATAGCCATCACGGCATCTCCCATAAATTTATCAACCCGGCCATTATGCACGATTATTTCTTTAACTATCAAATCAAAATAATCGTTGATGAGATTGATCACAAAATCCGGCTTCTCTTTTTCTGTAATTGAGGTAAATCCACAAATATCAAAAAATACGACGGAACCTTCAATAGTTTCATTTGACAATATTGAATCCTCAAATTCTTGTTTATTCATGAACTTCAGGACCGAATCGTCGACATACATTTTTAGTATATTATTTTGTTTTAGTGCCTCGATAGTTTCATTTATTTGCTGAATATGTTGGATAGTTTTTTCCATGGTTACCTCCAAATCTTCAAAGTCAACAGGTTTACAAACGAAATCGAAGGCTCCACGATTCATAGCCACGCGAATATTATCCATATCGCCATAAGCCGATACCATTACGACTTTTACCAGAGGATTGTTTTCGCCTAATTTAACCAGAAGGGTAAGGCCATCCATTTCGGGCATATTTATATCGCTCAAAACCATCGAAATACCGGATTCTGAATTAAGAAGTTCTAAAGCAGCTCGACCATTCTCAGCGAAATAAAATTCATATTTATTTTCACGGATCTGCCTCCTGAATTTTTGACGAATCAATACTTCTAAATCGTTTTCGTCGTCAACAACAAGTATTTTGGTTTTCATTGATTGGTCTGAAAATGAGTTGGAAAATTAACTGTTAATCAGCCTGTTTTTCAAATCGGTAAAATCAATCGGTTTTGTTAGAAAATCATCTGCTCCATAATCACTTGCCTGCTTACGATTTTCATCGTCTCCGTAGGCGGTAATCATCATAACAACGGGTGGCGGCTTTAGGTAGTTAGTACGTATTCTACGCAACAGTTCAAGGCCAGTCATACCGGGCATATTGATATCTGATAAAATCAACACCGCTTCAGATTCGTGTTCTTGCAGATATTTAAGGGCATCTTCTCCCGAATGTGCAAAGGCTAATTGAACCTGTTCCGTCCTGACTTCTTTTCTGAAACGTTGCAGAAATAACTCTTTTACATCTGTTTCGTCATCTACCACTAATATTTTCATTTGTTATAAATTTAGTAATTTTATCCTTAATGCTTGTTTTCCAGATAGTGATTTCTTAAAATATCTTCTCCAAAATCATTTTCTTTTTCCCGTAGTATTGCATGAATGTGATTTCCATCATTTTGAAAACCTACATTGTCGTATTCAATCAGAAAATCGGGCCCATTAATCAGGTAATAATGTGGCTTGTTGTTTTCTGTGCTACCTATCCACGCGAAATAAATATTATCTATCCCGCTATTTAAAATGGATTCGAACAACTGATGAGCTTTTTGATGTTCAAAATTATGTGTGTATTCCTGAATTAATATCTTTAATAAAGATTTTTGAGTGTCAGTAAAATCTTTGACTTTTATACCGTAATAATTTTCTATCCGCTGACTGCTGTTGGGATTGGTAATAATGTCTTTGGGAACCGCTTGTGACAATATAGCCTTGGTTTTTTGCTCATCATTAAGCATATTTATCAACATAAATCCGTAGTCTTCTTCTTTACTTAATACCCTCAATCCGGAGTATTTGCCCGATTTTACTTCAGATGGATCGGTACCTATAAAATAAGGCGACATGCTGATTTTAGTACCTGTCATGGTAAATGATAAGGCAATATGATGCCCACCAAAATTAAGTCCCCACGGTTTTTCTAAATCGGGTTTTCCCCACACAGAAATAAAATAATTGCCGTGAGCCCATTTAAGGTCCTGCATTCGGGTCAGCATATTTTTATCAATCACACCTTTATCGAATGCATCCTGATACAATACATTCAGGATATCATCGAGCCTCATAATACTTGTGGTTTTGAGATAACCCTGGGAGCTCAGTAATGCGGCGAGTACCCTATGAAAAGTCATGCGACTATTATCAGATAAAGACCCATAGGCAATACCTGGCCTGGGCACTAAGCCTATGGGTAAATTGGTCCATTTATACCGAAGTGAATCTTGAAAAAGGTATTGAGTTTTGCTTAATTCATCGGTATTTAAAGTTGATAAAAAGGAATTTGCAGCATTCACAGCTTGCTCATTTTTTTGAGCCTTTACGGCAAAGCCAGCTAAAATCAGTAGCGTAAAAATCAGTGTTTTTTTCATGGCGTAATTATTCGACAGGTAAATTAATAATAAATTCTGTGCCCGGCAGGGTGTTTCCACTATTATCTGTTTTGGGCGAAACCGCTTTTATATCTCCATGGTGTGCTTTTACAATATCGTATGCCAGACTTAGACCCAATCCGGTGCCTTTACCTGTTGGTTTTGTGG
>JAHEBN010000152.1:0-4491 GCA_024645245.1 Jiulongibacter sp.
GCTTCAGGATGATACTGAACCGAAAAAGCCTGCTTGCCTTTAATTCTTATTCCTTCTATAGTATGATCATTTAAATTTAAATGAGTCACTTCTACATTATCAAATGATCTAACGTGCTCAGGATCCACCGCAAAACCATGATTTTGGGAAGTAATTTCTGATCTTCCGCTTATCAAATTTTTCACCGGATGATTTAATCCACGATGACCGTTATGCATTTTATATGTTTCAACTCCACAAGCACGACTTAATATCTGATGTCCTAAACATATACCGAATAGAGGAATATCTATATCAAGTAAATCTTTAACAGTTTTTACAGCATAATCCATTGCAGCAGGGTCGCCAGGGCCATTGGATATAAAAACACCGTCTGGTTTCCAGGCTAAAATATCATCTGCTGTTGCTTTGGCATTAAATACCTTGGCATAACAGCCTCTTTCCACAAAATTTCGTAAAATATTGTTTTTGCATCCATAGTCCAATACGGCCAGTTTATATTTTGCATCTTCTGTGCCATAAAAATAAGATTCTGAAGTACTGACTAAAGACGAAAGCTCTAATCCATCCATGGATGGACATTTATTTAATTCGGCTTTCAAAGCATCCGGATCACTAATTTCTGAGGAAATGATGCAATTCATAACGCCAGCATTTCGAATGTGACGTACAATCTGACGAGTATCAATATCACAAATTCCTACTATGTTGGCTTTTTCAAAATATTCCTGAAGGGAACTATCAGCCGTTTGCCTTGAATAATAATGATCAGCATATGCATTACAAATCATCCCCTTAATTTTAATACTGGATGATTCTTCTTCCGACCCTAATTTAATCCCATAATTTCCTATGTGAGAAGTCGTATTAACGATTACCTGGCCAAAATAAGACGGGTCTGTATAGATTTCCTGATAACCGGTCATTCCGGTATTAAAGCATATTTCCCCGGCAGATGTGCCTGATTTGCCTAATGCTTTACCTTTAAAAATTGTTCCGTCTTCGAGTAAGAGATATGCTGATTGAGAATTTTTAACGCTCATTTAGTTTTGGGCAGTTTTCCGATTGAAGATTTTGTTATCGGAGTGCAAAGTTAGCTAAAATTTTTATTCGGGCGTCATCAGAATTAATTCTGGAGGAAATATCTTCATTATATTTTCAAATAAATAAGAAATATCATATTTCAACTTGTTGCTTATCATATTACAAAGTGAATTCAAAATTTAGATTTGTAAAAAGAAAATACATTATGAAAAAAATTGTGGTTCCCTATGATTATTCAGCTGGCTCAGAAAATGCTTTAAATTTTGCTGTAGAATTAGCTAAAAAATATATTTCAGAAATTGTGCTTCTGCATTGCTTCATTCCAGTATATACTGACCCCACAATTCCGGGGGGTACAATAAGCTCCATAGAAATGGCAAATCTGGATGAATTAGAAGAATCCTTAAATAAAAAAGCAAGAGAAGTTCAGGAAAAAGGTGTGAAGACAATTTCCAGAGTACTTATTTCTGACGTAGCAAATGGTATAAATGAATTGGTGGATAGTTTAGAAGTTGATTTTGTAGTTTTAGGAAAAACTGGCAAAAGCGGATTTATTGATAAATTTTTAGGAAGTACGGCCGAAAATATCTTAAACAGGGTTAAAGTACCTATTTTAACTATTCCTGAAGAATATACCAAGACACGCATTTATCAGTTGATATATGCCACCCAACTTGAATATGATGAAAACTATATACTGGATCAGGTATTTGAAATGGGTGAAAAATTAAAAGCTAAACTTGAATTGTTAAAAGTAAACAACTCAAATCAACTTGATATCAACCCCAATGAGGAATTTGTAAATAATATTAAATCCAAATTTCTGGGGAAAAATTATGAATTTATAACGATTGATGGAACAAAATCATCAAAATCTATTGAAGAATATAGTAATTCTCAGGAAAATGCAGTCTTAATTCTGTCATCTCACTTTCGAGGGTTGTTAGACGGCATTTTTAATCCAAGTATAAGTAAGAAGATAATCTCTGAAACCCAAATTCCTACATTGGTATTTCATTTTAATGAATAATGGTCATAAAAAAAGAGGGCAAAAGCCCTCTTTTTCTTAATAATTTATTAAAATTATTTATTTAACTTCTTCGGTCTCATCAGTAGAATCTCCTTGAACACCTGATTCTTCATCGTTATTGACTGTTTCTTCAGAAGATAATTCTTCAGCCACCTCAGGTGCTTCTTCAGCGACAGCAACTTCCGTAGTTTCTGCATCGCTCTTAGATTTTGAACGGCTACGTCCTCTTCTGGATTTCTTAGCAGCTCCTTCTTCTTCATTAACACTTAATAAATTCTCATTGAAATCAACCAGCTCTATAAGTGCAGTTTCTGCATTATCACCAAGTCTGGTACCAAGTTTAATAATACGGGTGTAACCACCATTTCTTTCAGCAATCTTTTCCGAAATTACATCAAATAACTCTTTTAAGGCTTCTTTATCCTGCAAATAAGAGAACACTACTCTTCTGGAGTGTGTATCGTCATTTTTTGACTTTGTGATTAAAGGCTCTACATACTTTCTCAAAGACTTAGCTTTCGCCAAAGTAGTATTAATACGCTTACTCTTAATTAAAGAACAAGCCATATTTGACATTAAGGCATCTCTGTGAGATTTTGTTCTTCCTAAATGATTAATTTTCTTTCCGTGTCTCATTTTACTATTTTCGTAAGTAACGGTTAAAACCTGACATCGCAGCAGCCGGTTCCACCTATTACGATTTTAATTGTTATTTAAATATCTGCGAATTTCAATCCTCTTCTAATTTGTACTTAGCTACATCCATTCCAAAATGTAAACCTTTTTCTGCAATTAACTGCTCTAACTCAGTTAGTGATTTCTTACCGAAGTTTCTGAATTTCATCATATCTGCCACTTCCAAACGAGCCAGATCACCTAAGGTGCGGATATCTGCAGACTTAAGGCAATTGTAGGCTCTTACCGAGAGATCCAGATCCTGAAGTGAGGTTTTAAGCAACTTACGCATGTGTAAGAATTCCTCATCAACCATATTATCTTCATCATCTTTCTTAGTATCAAATACCATATTTTCATCAGTAAACTTCAAAAAGTGCTGAATTAAAATATTCGCAGCTTCTTGTAAAGCTCTTTCTGGATGAATAGAACCATCAGATTTGATATCTAAAAGAAGTTTTTCATAATCCGTTCTCTGCTCAACCCTTGTATTTTCAACACTAAACTTTACATTTTTTATAGGGGTATGGATCGAGTCAATGGCAATAAAGCCTACTGGCAAATCTCCACTTTTTTGTTCTTCTGCAGGAACATAACCTCTACCTTTATCAACGATAACTTCAAACTCCAATTCCTTTTTTGAATCAAGTCTGGCAATTACCAATTCAGGATTTAATATTTCAAAACTCTGGGTAAACTTAGCAATATCCCCTGCAGTTAACTCAGTTTGATTTTTGACCTTTACGGTAATTTTATTATCGACATATTCTGATATCTTCTTAAATCTCACTTGTTTCAGATTTAAAATGATTTCAGTCACATCATCTACAACACCCTCAATAGATGAGAACTCATGAAGAACACCTGGAAACCTAACAGACGTAATTGCAAAACCTTCCAAAGAAGATAACAAAATACGTCTGAGTGCATTCCCTACAGTTACTCCATAACCCTTCTCAAGGGGTTTAAACTCAAAAAATCCATGAAAGTCGTCGGCTTTCTCCATAACGACTTTATCGGGCATTTGAAATGCTAAAATTGACATACTATGGTGTATATTTTCGTTAACGAAAGAATTTCAGGAATTTCCTAAAATGAAAAAAGTATGCCAGTTTAACTGGCATACGTATAAATTATTTATTGTACAATTCGACTACAGCCTGATCATTAAAGTTTTCAGGAATAAGCTCTCTATCCGGATAATTAATGAACTTACCATTCATCTCAGCCGAATCCCACTCCAGCCAACTATATTTCTTAGCGGCATTTAAGCTTAAACTTTCCACAATGGTATCCAGTGCTTTTGATTTTTCTCTAACACCAACCACCTGACCTGGTTTAATTAACATCGAAGGAATATTAGCAATTTCTCCGTCAACAACTACATGTTTATGAGAAACCAACTGACGAGCAGCTCTCCTTGAAGGAGCAATACCCAAACGATAAACTAAATTATCTAATCTCGCTTCGCATAACTTAATTAAGTTTTCACCTGTTTGACCTTCTTTTACAGAAGCCAAATGGAAAAATCTTGCAAATTGTTTTTCAAGCATACCATATGTATACTTTACCTTTTGTTTTTCCTGAAGCTGCAAAGCATATTCTGACTTCTTACTCCTTCTACCTCTACCATGCTGTCCGGGTGCATAGTTCTTTTTTTGCAAAGTTTTGTTTGCTCCCATTACTGGTTCACCAAACTTTCTTGAAATCTTTGCTTTTGGACCTGTGTATCTTGCCATTTT
>JAHEBN010000152.1:4501-10880 GCA_024645245.1 Jiulongibacter sp.
AGTTATTCCGAAAATACTAACCCCAATGTCCAAATCAGATTTTCAGGAAAAACGTGATAAATTAAACTCTTCTTCTTTTAGGAGGACGACAACCATTATGTGGCAGAGGTGTAACATCTGTAATTGATGCAACTTCAATACCCACACTTTGAATAGTTCTTATAGCTGACTCGCGACCAGAACCTGGCCCCTTCACAAATACGTCTGCTTTTCTCATACCTGCGTCATAGGCCACCTGCCCGCAGTTCTGAGCTGCTGTTTGAGCTGCATATGGAGTATTCTTTTTAGAACCTCTAAAACCCATTTTACCTGCAGAACCCCATGAGATAACTTGTCCTGTACTATTTGTTACAGAAATGATGATGTTGTTAAACGATGCCTTGATATGTACTTGTCCGTAGGGTTCTACAACAACTACTCTCTTTTTAGCTTTGTCTTTTCTTTTAGCCTGAGCCATTTACTTATTAATTAGAAATTTAGGCAGAATACAAAATGCATTCCCTGATCAACAATTTTTACTTTGTAGCTTTTTTCTTATTGGCTACAGTTTTTCTTCTTCCTTTACGGGTACGAGAGTTGTTTTTGGTATGCTGCCCTCTTAAAGGTAAACCTTTTCTATGACGCAAACCTCTGTAACAACCAATATCCATTAAACGTTTGATACTTAATTGAATATCCGATCTTAATGAACCCTCAACCAAATATTCATTGGTAATAACGGCACGTACAGCATTGGCTTCATCATCATTCCATTCGCCAGCCTTTTTATCATAAGATACTTCAGCTTTTGTTAAAATCTTCTGAGCAGTACTACGACCAATACCATAGATATAGGTAAGAGATATCTCACCACGCTTATTATCCGGAATGTCTACACCTGAAATCCTCATATTAATTATCCTTGTCTTTGTTTAAATTTTGGATTTTTTTTGTTGATAACATAGATCTTTCCATTTCTACGAATCACTTTGCAATCAACGCTACGCTTTTTTACTGATGCTTTAACTTTCATTTTGAAAATTTTTGAGATTATCTCAGTTTATTTATACCTATACACAATACGAGCCTTACTTAAATCATAAGGCGACATTTCCAACTTTACTTTATCTCCCGGTAATATTCGAATGTAGTGCATTCTCATTTTACCTGAAATATGTGCTATAACCTCGTGCTTATTTTCCAATTCAACGCGGAACATTGCATTGGATAATGCTTCAGTTATAATTCCATCTACTTGTATGTTTGCTTGTTTTGCCATTGCTAAACAAAAATCAAATTCCTTTTAGTTAAAACTTCTTCGATGTACTCAAAAGTTGTTAAAATATCTGCACCGTTATTTGTTACCGCAACAGTATGCTCATAATGAGCTGCAAACATTTTATCTTCTGTTCTTATTGTCCATTGATCCTGTTCCTGAATCACAAATCTTTTACCTTGAGTAACCATAGGTTCAATCGCGATCACCATACCATTCTGCATCTTAGGACCATTTCCTCTTTTGCCAAAATTCGGCACCTCAGGAGCTTCATGCAATTTACGACCTACTCCGTGTCCAACTAATTCTCTAACAATGCCATATCCATTACGCTCATTGAAAGACTGAATAGCAAAACTTACATCACCTATTCTGTTGCCTACTTTGGCTGATTCAATTCCGAAATAAAGTGACTTTTTAGTTGAATCTAGTAAATCCAAAATTTCTCGCTTTACTTCTCCTATACAATACGTATAGGCACTATCTGCATGGTAATTATTTTTAAATACACCACAATCGACAGAAACAATATCCCCATTTTTAAGAACTCTATTTCCCGGAATTCCATGAACTACCACTTCATTTACCGAGATACATAAGGAGGCTGGAAAACCATATAAATTCTTAAACGACGGAACTCCACCCTGATCTCTTATATATTCTTCAGCTATTTCATCTAACTTTTTTGTTGTAATGCCTTCACCAATAATTTTTGCCACTTCGGCTTGGGCTTTCCCTAAAATCACTCCATTCTGACGTATAGTCTCAAGCTCTTCCGGGGTCTTTAGATAAATAACCTTTTTGCCCATTAATTCTTATTGAGGAACAACCGATGTTTGACGACTTACCAGTCGACCCGATTGCATAAGTCCCTCATATCTTTTCATTAACAAATAACTTTCAACCTGCTGAAGTGTGTCTAAAACAACACCCACAAGAATCAATAAAGATGTACCTCCAAAGAAGGAAGCAAAAACCTGAGTCATACCAAACAAATTGGCAATAGCAGGAAATATCGCAATTATTGCAAGTAATACGGCACCTGGTAAGGTAATATGATCCAATATTTTCGCAATATAATCAGATGTTGGCTGCCCTGGCTTAATACCCGGAATAAAACCGCCCCCTCTTTTCATGTCATCTGCAATTTGATTAGGATTAATCGAGATTGCAGTATAGAAAAATGTAAATGCTATTATCAAAAAAGCATATAGTAAATTATATTGCCACGAAGTAAAATCCGAAAATACTTGCTGAATAGAAGCTGCTGTGTCACTTTTTTCGGCAAATAACGAAGCAACAGCAGCAGGAATAAACATAAGAGCCTGACCAAAAATTATTGGCATAACTCCTGAAATATTAACCTTTAAAGGAAGATATTGTCTTTGACCACTTACCACTTTATTGCCAACAATTTGCTTCGCGTACTGAACCGGCACTCTTCTTACAGCCTGAGTTACCGCTACGGCGAAAATCACAACAAGGAATAAAGCTACTAACTCTAATACAAAAAACAAGACTTGACCACTAGCTCCACGAGCCTCTGCCTCTCCTATTATCGCACCAGGAAAGCGAGAAACAATACCGATCATGATAATCATGGAAATACCATTACCTACTCCTTTCTCTGTCATACGTTCACCTAGCCACACACACATCATTGTTCCGGCTACTAACATTATAACAGCAGAGAAATAGAAAAATGCTTGATTAATAGTAATTGCATCCGTAGGAATTGTAGTACGCAGATAAGTAAAACCTTGGGTAGCAGTAACCGCAATAGTTAACCACCTGGTAATCTGATTTAACTTCTTTCTTCCTGATT
Organism: Jiulongibacter sp.; assembly: GCA_024645245.1. Lineage (GTDB taxonomy): Bacteria > Bacteroidota > Bacteroidia > Cytophagales > Spirosomataceae > JAHEBN01. The sequence goes on from JAHEBN010000152.1 coordinate 7,582, forward strand.
CACCTTCTTTTTGTAATTTACTAAAATATGGTAGGGCAAGACCAAGTAATTGTATGGCAATTGATGCCGATATATATGGCATAATACCCAGTGCCATAATTGAGGCATTACTAAAAGCTCCACCAACTAAAGTATCTAGCAAACCTAAAAGACCGTTACCACCGGTAAGGTCTTGAAGTTTAGTAGGATCAATACCAGGAAGAACAATAAAAGATCCAATTCTGAAAATTACAATTATCAAAAGCGTATTTAAAATACGATTCCGTAATTCTTCAATAGACCAAATGTTCCTTAAAGTACTTATTAATTTATTCATTGGAAAACGAATCTAGGATGCTTATTCCGGCCTTCCGCCATTTAATTTATCTTGTAATTCTTTCAACTCATCCCAGTTACCGCTTGCAGCTAATGCTGCTTGTTCAGGCCAGGTTGTTGGATTATGCGTTGCATATCTTGGACCGGCAGTAGCTAAGATATCATTTAATTTCTCAATATCTGCCACAGCCAATTTTGCAAAGGTATCAATTCCTGCATCAACCAACAAACCAGCTATTTTAGGTCCAACTCCTTCAATTTTCTTCAAGTCATCAGAATCGGATAATTTCTTAGATGTTTTAACAACCGTCTCCACAATTTCAACAGTTTCGACTATCGGTGCTTCTTCAGCCTTTATAGCTACCGGAACTTTAATTGCAACAACATCTGCTGTAGCATCCAAATTAAATGACTTATCCACAATTGCCTTACCCCCAGCTTTTTCAATAGCCTCAACTGCAGATTTAGAAAAAGCATTAACTTTTACTTCAACAGCACCTTTTATTTCACCTCTTCCCAATATCTTAACCAAATCTGATTTAGCAGTTAAACCATTTTTATACAATAGTCCTAAATCAATTAGTTTAGTATTGGTCTTATCAATTAAACTTTGTAAAGTATCTAAATTAATAGCTTTATACTCCACGCGATTAATATTATTGAAACCAAACTTAGGAACTCTTCTCTGTAATGGCATCTGACCACCTTCAAAACCTCTTTTTTGGCTATAACCGGATCTCGATTTCGCTCCTTTGTGACCTCTTTTGGCAGTACCACCACCACCAGAACCTTGACCTCTACCTAATCTGGTCTTTTCTTTAACACTACCTTTTGCAGGCTGTAAATTACTTAAATTGATCATTTTTGTTTTTGTTTCGCAATTTTATAAATTACTCGGTTATCCCTGATTTTCTACTGTTACCAAATGTTGAACCTTATTAATCATACCAGCTATGGCAGGATTAAGTTCTTTTTCAACACTACGATTAATCTTTCCTAAACCCAAAGCCTTTATAGTTGCTTTCTGAAGTTTAGGTCTGTCAATAGTACTTTTAGTTTGTGTTATTTTTACAGTTGCCATTACTTATCCGTTAAATACTTTAGTTAATTTAACACCTCTTTGCATTGCAATTTCGTGAGGAGCTCTCATTTTTTGAAGTGCATCTATTGTAGCCTTCACCACATTATGCGGATTTGATGATCCTTTTGATTTCGCCAATACATTATGTATACCTGCAGCCTCTAAAACTGCACGCATAGCACCACCAGCAATAACACCCGTACCTGGAGCAGCTGGTTTCACAAAAACAAAACCACCCGAATATTTACCATACATTTCATGAGGAATTGTATTATTAATAATAGGTACATTAACCAAATTTTTCCTAGCATCTTCAATTGCTTTGGCTATAGCATCTGTTACTTCATTAGCCTTACCCAGACCGTGACCAACAGCACCTTGACCATCACCTAACACTACAATCGCAGAAAAGCTAAAACGTCTACCACCTTTTACAACCTTCGCAACACGGTTGATGGCAACTACTTTTTCCTTTAATTCTGCTTCGTTTACTTTTATTGCTTTACTCATGTTTGAGAATAATTCTATGTTTAAAATACCAACCCACCTTCGCGGGCTCCTTCGGCTAAGGCTTTTACATTACCATGATACAAATATCCACTACGATCAAAAACACAGGTATTAATACCATTTTCAACCGCCTTCTTAGCAATACCCTCACCTACTTTCTTAGAATTCTCTACATTTAAAGTATTCAATCCTAATTCTTTGGTAGAAGCTGCAACTAAGGTTTTTCCTGACAAATCATCGATTAATTGGGCGTAGATACCTTTATTCGAGCGAAATACGGATAAACGCGGACGTTCGGCAGTACCTTGAACCCTTTTACGTATTCTATACTTAACCTTTTGTCTTCTTAAAACTTTTAATGCTGACATTATTGATAGATTAACAAATAACTTAATTATTTTTTAGATGCTGTTTTACCAGCTTTTTTACGCACAACCTCACCAACAAAGCGAATACCTTTTCCTTTGTAGGGTTCAGTTTTTCTCAATGATTTAATCTTCGATGCTACCAAGCCAATTAATTGCTTGTCAATACCCTCTAAAGTAATTATTGGATTCTTCCCTTTTTCCATGGCCGTTGCCACACTTAATTCCGAAGGAACAACCAGATAAATATTATGAGAGTAACCAAGTGAAAGATCTATTACATTTCCATTATTAGTAGCCTTGTAACCTACACCAACTAACTCCAGATTCTTTTTGTACCCTTCATTTACGCCAATAATAAGATTATTAACAAGTGAACGGTAAAGACCATGTAAAGCTTTGTGCCTTTTTTGTTCAGAAGGCCTGGTTATTTTGATAAAACCATCTCCTAACTCCATTGAAATTTCAGAACCGATATATTGTGAAAGTGTTCCTTTCGGGCCTTTAGCTACAACAGTATCACCATTTTCTAAAGTGACTGTTACACCTGCAGGAATCTGAATTATTTTATTTCCTATTCTTGACATAAAATTTTGTTTAAGGCTTTGAAAAAGCGGTCAACTGTAAAAATTTAATAAACATAACAAAGAACCTCACCACCTACATTCATTGTACGTGCTTCTTTATCAGTAATTATTCCTTTAGAGGTAGATAAAACTGCAATACCTAAACCATTTAATACTCTTGGAATATCTGAAGCCTTGGCATATTTTCTAAGACCTGGCTTAGAAACTCTTTTTAACTCGACAATTGCTGATTGTTTGGTCAAGGAATTATACTTCAATGCAATTTTTATGGAACCCTGAGGTCCCAACTCTTCAAACTTGTAGCTTTGAATATAGCCTTTATCGTACAACACTTTAGTAAGTTCCTTCTTCAGGTTCGAAGCGGGAATTTCAACCACTCTGTGTCTCGCATTTATAGCATTTCTGATTCTTGTTAGAAAATCTGCTATTGGATCCGTTGTT
>JAHEBN010000291.1 GCA_024645245.1 Jiulongibacter sp.
TTTGGAAAATCAACCGGAGAAAATTTTCTGGATTTGCTAAAAGCGCTGGAAAAGTGGAAGGATTGAAACGTCTTCGCCTGGGTTCTATCGAACCCAATCTTTTAAAAGATGAAATTATCGAGTTGGTTGCAGGTTCAAAAGTAATTATGCCTCATTTTCATGTCCCGCTGCAATCAGGTTCCGATGAGGTCTTGTCGCTTATGAAGCGTAAATACTCTACTGCCCTGTTTGAAAAAAGAATACACCGAATCCGGGAAATCGTTCCTCATGCGTTTATTGGCGTCGATGTTATTGCAGGAACCAATGGAGAGACCGAGAATCTTTTCCAGGAATCATATGATTTCCTCAACAGTCTTGAAATTTCACAACTTCATGCGTTCACCTATTCCGAGCGAAGTGGCACACAAGCATTGAAAATTCCGTGGAAAGTTGAAGTGGAGGACCGCAAACGCCGGACCCAGATGTATATTAATCTTTCCGAAAAGAAACTCCGATCGTTTTACGAAAAGAACCTTGGAAACACTCAAACGGTGTTATTCGAATCGGAACATAAAAGAGAAAACATGGTTGGCTTTACCGAAAATTACATAAAAGTAGAGACCCTGTATAATGAAGATTTGGTAAACGAATTGGAAAAAGTAAATTTAAAATCAATTCTTCCAAACGGACATGTTTCGATTGACTTCGCAGTATAATTTTCTGTAATTTTATACCTCAAACACTTTACAAAATGGATTACAAAAACCTTTGTGAACAAGTCATGCAAATTGCCCGTGAAACCGGTAGTTTTATCCGGGAAGAAAGGAAAAAAATTACTACCGATGACGTCAAAATAAAAAGTGCAGCTAGTCTTGTTACTTATGTCGACAAAACAGCTGAAGCCAGAATTGTTTCAGCGTTAAAAAAATTGATTCCCTATTCCGGATTTGTTGCCGAAGAAGGCACAGCCGGTTCCAACAATGAAAAATATACATGGTTTGTTGATCCATTGGATGGCACTACTAATTTTATTCATGGAATTTTTCCTCATTCAGTAAGTATTGGACTGGCCGAAGAAAACAAATTGGTTTTGGGCGTGGTATATGAAGTGGGTGCCGACGAACTTTTTTATGCATGGAAAGGCAGCCCGGCCTTTCTGAATGGAAATGAGATAAAGGTTGCCACTGCCATAAATCCTGAAGACACGCTTATTGGTACGGGTTTTCCTTACTATGATTTCGATCGGGTTGAAGATTATATCAGCGTAATGAAGCATTTTATGAAAACCACACGCGGGCTTCGGCGTTTTGGCTCAGCTGCTGTCGATTTATCGTATGTAGCTTGTGGCCGCTTCGATGGATTTTATGAACATGCCTTACACGCCTGGGATGTGGCTGCTGGTGTTTTTATCGTTCAGCAGGCAGGTGGAAAAATTTCCGATTTCAATGGTGGAAATAACTGGCTTTTTGGCGGTGAACTGGTAGCAGCAAGCTCAACTTTTTATGAATCATTTTATCAGGTAATACACCAGCATCTTGGCAGGAAAATATAAAAATGAAAGCAAAAACGCTCTTTATATTTATTCAGCTGTTATTAGTCCTGCTATTTTCAGGATGTAATAATTCCGGACATAAAACTCAAGTCAATACAAATGCGAAAGGAACCGCCGTTTTAATAACCGGCGCTGCCGCAAGAATTCCTCAGGAAGCAGCATTACTTGAAGAATTGAATAGTAAGGGCAAACTAAATAATGTGGTTTTTATCGGCGGTGCAAGTTCCGGTGCACTAAATGCTGTCATGCTAAACGGAATCCTATCCGGAAAAATAACCTGGACGCAATACATCAGTTGGCTGGATCAGATTTCAAACGACAGTGTTTTTATCAACCGGGAAAAACGGCTTCCTGTTGATACATCGCCGCTTCGTAAATATTTAACAAGAATCGTAAATGATTCGCTTGGTTATTATAAATTGAAAGACCTGCCAATTACCACGGCCATTTCGATTACCGAATTAAATGTAATCGATATTCCCAAAAAGAATTACCGGCTTTGCAATAAAAAAATTAATTCTGAAAGCGATCCCGATCTGGATATTATTGATGTGCTGATGGCATCCACAGCCTTTCCCGTGGTATTTCCGGACCAAAAAATAAGAAACTCAACCACTTTACCCGACAAATCTTTTGTTGATGGTGGCATGGGAGAAGATCATGTGCCGTTTAACGGGCTAATTGATTTTATCCGTGCAAGAAATGAATCGGTGGAAAAGATTTTTATCATCAGCCGAAAATCGGATCTGGTGCCCGATATAAATCATGAACTGGAAGCAGTTGGGATTCAGGATATAAAAGTGTTTAACCGCTTAGGTATTTCACTTGATGAGATTCTTCAGAATGGCTTTATTAAAGGATTAAGGGAATACGAGGACAAGCTACCTGATTTGGCTAAAAATACTTTTGTTTATATTCCCGACTTTGAACAAAAATTTCTCTTGCTCGACTTTAATACACTTCACGTACAGTATTCACTCACTAAAAAATGGGCAGCAAAAAATAAACCCTTGCTGCTGTCGCAATACCTCAGCAATTTTGAATAATAATATCACAAAAATATTGTTTGCAACATCCTAATTTTACTTGTAAATTGGTCACATAAAATTTCATTCAATGGCAGCACGTGAAATCACTCTTTTGAAAGAACAAATCAAAAAACTCGAAGATAAAAAATTTGATTTGGAAGCCTGGAAAAATCATACGGTTATTTTTCTTGAAAGAATATTTGGAAAGGACAGTTCAAAAATCAAAATGATAAAGGAATTGTCTTATGACTATTCGAGCTGGAGCTTACGCGACACAGCCGCATCGGGCAAAACAAAGGACAAAGACCCGATTCG
>JAHEBN010000153.1:0-638 GCA_024645245.1 Jiulongibacter sp.
GATGTAAATCAATTGCGGGGACTTTGGGTGGTGGAAATACAAAAAACAAAAAAATGAATATCAAAGAATTACACGTCGAACCTAAGGCTGTTTCAGCTGTATCGCTTTTCAAAGGTGAAAACAGTAAGGTTAACGCCATCCAGGTTCTGGAAAATGAAACCCTGAAAGAACACAGTTCCAAAATACCTGCTCTACTTCTTTGTATAGAAGGTGAAGTGGTTTTTGAAAATGAAAAAAGTGAAAAGTATATGATAAAAAATGGGGACTATGTACACATAGAGCCTGATGTAAAACACTGGCTAGTAGCCAATAAAACAAGTCAATTAATTTTAGTAAAATAAAAAACATAAATTATAATACTATGAAAAACAGCATCTTAACTATTACATTCGCACTCATCGCCACCTTTTCTTTTGCACAAAAAGGACAAGGCTGGGCGGATTTAGAAAACATGAAAACGGTGATGAAGCAGACCTTCCCACCGATGATGAAAAACAATGACCTTTCCGCAGCAAAAACCTATGCAGCTGAGCTTTATGACAAAGCTCTTGCCTTAGAAAACGGTAAAAAACCAAGGGCTTTCAGAACAACGGCTATGGCCGAAAAATTTGCCGCAATAAGGGCTAATGCCAAAGAAA
>JAHEBN010000153.1:648-10642 GCA_024645245.1 Jiulongibacter sp.
ATTAAGAATAGCCTTGTAAGTTTCCATGCTGCTTTTGCCGAAATAGCACACCATAAAAAAGCGGGAATGGACAAAGGCCACATGAAAGGCGAAGGAATGAAGAAAAATAAAATGTAAATATCATGGCAAAAATTGTAATACCCGGAGCAGACATAGCCGGACAGACGGCAGCAGCCCATTTACGCAGAAAACCTTCGAAAGAACATGAGGTGCTGGTAGTGTCGCCAAACAGAAATTAACATTGGGTACCTTCCAATATTTGGGTGGGTATTGGTAGAATGAAGTCAAAATCGGTTATTTTTCTAATTGAACCGCTCTATAAAAGAAAAGCATTGGCTACAAACGAGCCAAAGTTGTATCTTTCCATCCTGAAGGAGACGCCACAGAAACCAAAGGTTTTGTTAATATGGAATATGTTTTTGGCGAAAAATTGGGTGTTCAGGAAAAAGTAAATTACGATTTTCTGATCAATGCCACTGGTCCAAAACTGGCTTTCGACATGACCGAGTGGATGTCGCCCTGTACCCATAAAGCGTACTCGGTGTGTACATATGACCATGCTGAACATGCCTGGGCAGGATTAAAAAAACTCATTGACAAAGTAAAATCTACCGGCGAACATGTCAAAATCCTGATTGGAACGGGTCACCCCAAAGCTGCCTGCCAGGGTGCAGCATTTGAGTACATTCTTAATGTTGAAAAAGAGCTGGTGAAATACGGTATCCGGGATAAAGTGAAAGTTACCTGGATATCGAATGAAAACGAGCTTGGCAATTTCGGAATGGATGGCATGCTGCCAGATTATGGCGGATATGAGATGAAATCGAGCGAAATGGTCGAAATGGTATTCGCCGATCGGGGCATCAAATGGATTTTGGGAGCTGGTGTTTCTAAAATCGAAGACGGACTGGTACACTACAAAAACCTGAAAGGGAAATACAAAACTGAAACCGCTGTCGGCAGAAAGATATACTTTGATTTTAATAATATGAAAGCCACCTGGACTATTATTGGTGTCACAAAAGACTTCAATTTCCAAAGCATGCGGCAGGAAGTCAAACCCCTTGCACTTACTGTTAACCAATTCTTTGGTTCGCCAAATAGTTATCTCTTAATCGATACTAAAACTACAGATTACCAGTCCTTTATAAACAAAATCGAAACTATATGGAAAACTACGAATGTAAATACGCCTTTCGAGTTTTCTTTTCTGGACAAAGATTTTGAAAAGAATTACGCAAAAGAATCAAAAATTTCAACGCTAATAAGGTTCTTTACTTTTATAGCCCTTTTAATTACCTGCCTCGGTCTGTTCGGTTTAGCTACTTTTACCATTCAGCAAAGAACCAAGGAAATTGGTATAAGGAAAGTACTGGGAGCCAACATGGGTCAAATTGTAGGAGGATTGTCGACAGATTTAATAAAACCTGTGGCCATTTCTATACTAATAGCTTCGCCATTAGCCTATTATGGAATCACAAAATGGCTCGGAAACTTTGCTTACAAAATTCAGATTTCCTGGTGGGTATTTTTGTCAGCGGCTCTGATAACGATTTCGATTGCTTTCTTTACAGTTAGTTTTCAGGCCATAAAAGCTTCCCTGATGAATCCGGTAAAAAGTCTAAAAACAGAATAACCTTATTACTAAACATGAACACCCGAAATTTCGAAAAAAATAAAGAACAAAATGGCCCAAATAGCTTAACTAATGTCTTGTTCTTTATTTACCTGATTGCTTTGTTTTGGATTTTACTCTTAAAGCTGGGTGTACGATTCTCCTATATGGAAAACCGTAGAATAAACCTGATACCGTTTTATGAGCCCTTATTCCTGAACGGCAAATTTGATTTCGTAGAAATTATAATGAATGTGATCATTTTTATACCACTCGGAGTTTATACAGGAATTCTATACAAAAGGTGGTCCTGGATGAAACATATTTCCTTTTTTTCCCTGCTCAGTTTACTGGTTGAAAGTCTCCAATTTATTTTGAAACTGGGCTCATTTGATATGACTGATACCATTACAAATACCTTGGGTGGAGTTTTCGGTTTATTAGTATTTAAAGTAATTGAAAGGATGCTTAACAGCAGCAGCAAGGCTCAAAAAATAATCAACACCGTGGCATTAATAGGGACTATCAGTATGATCGTATTATTACTATTGCTAAAACTTAATATGCTACCAATCAAATACCAATAATTGATTGTCATTTAATAAGCTTTTATTTAGTACAGTTGAGATAAAAAACGAAATAAAAAATATCCTATAAATGAAATTATTACACTACCGACTCCAGGGATTATTTTCCAGCAGTCTTGCTTTGAGCTTTTTTTTTGCCTCTTATGCCAATGCTCAATATGTCTATTCAAAAAGTGATTTAAATGAGATTATTTTAGAATCAAAAATATTAAAAGAAACATGTAAGGCTTTTGTCTATCTACCTGAAAATTACCAAAATAGCTCGGAGAAATACCCGGTTGTGTATATTTTGGATGGAGAATATTATTTTTCCTTTACTACTGAAGCTTCAGTTCTCCTTTCTCAAAACCGGCTTGCTCCGAACTGTATACTGGTTGGAATTACGACCAACAACAGAGAGCGGGATTTTACTCCAAAAGCTGATGAGGATTCTGGCCAATCACAGGATTTAAATGCTTCTGGCGGAGCAGACAATTTCCTGGAATATCTGGAAAAAGAGTTGAAACCAGGCATTGATAAAAAATACAGAACACAAGGATATAATGTTTTGATTGGCCATTCTACAGGTGGTTTGTTAGCTTTTTATTCGCTCTATAAAAAACCAAATCTTTTTCAGGCAATAGTACCAATTGACGCAAGTACCTGGTGGAATAAAGGTAAAATTGGTTCAGAGCTCATTGATTTTTTAAATATTCATCCGGAATTCAGCTGTAAAATATTCGAATGCAGAAAAGATATCAAAATACCGGTACGGTTTCCGGTTAATGTTGCACTGATTGATTACTTAAAGGATAAAAGGCCGAAGGGAATCGAATACGAATATTTGGAATTACCTGAAGAAACACATGGCACAGTCGTATTTCCAGGAACATACTATGGTCTCAAATACATTTTCAAGAATTAGAAATTATTAATTCAAATGCAATTAACATCATTACCTATCCATAAACCTCAAAGTATTTATTTATTACACATTAATACATAATAACAAAAAGAACAATTTATTTATGAGATTTTAATGTAAAACCAAGGCATTAATCACTACCCATTAACTTAATTTTTAAAGAGAAATTCCAAAAAACTAAAACCAAGCTCAAACAATAATCCTTGAATCTATATTTTAAGTGCCTGTTATGACTAACTTTAGAAAAATGTAATCCATACCGGTGTTGTCAAAACTCTTCTTAGACATTTATCCAGGAGGCTTCTCACTTAAAATTATTTATTATCAATTAAGTAGAAAATGAAGATATTCATTCAAAATATGGTAAGTCTGCGATGCAAAATGATGGTAAAATCGGAGCTGGATAAACTGGGGATTGCTTATAAATCGGTAGAATTGGGTGAGGTCTTATTGGCAGAACCCATAACAGAAGCACTTAAGCAAAAACTGAAGGAAGAATTGCATAAATCAGGATTGGAGTTGATTATTGACAAAAAAGCCATTCTGATTGAAAAGATTATTAATATTATTGTGGAAATGGTACATTACTCCGACGAGTACCCAAATGTCAATTTTTCTACCTTTCTAAGCGAAAAAATGCATCAGGATTACCATAAAATGGCTGAAATTTTTTCAAAAACCAAAGGCATTAGCATTGAGCATTTTATTATACTTCATAAAATAGAAAAAATAAAGGAACTCATCATTTACGATGACCTTAGCCTTACCGAAATAGCCTTTAAATTGCATTACAGCAGTGTGGCACACCTTTCCAAACAATTCAAACAAGTCACCGGCCTTTCTCCCTCTTTTTTTAAATCAATTTCGAAATTAAAACGGAATAATTTAGAAGATTTATAAAAGGCATTTGGGCCTTTTTGCTAATTATACATCAATCATTCCTAATTATGTAATGCTTCTGGTGACTATTGTCATCACCTTTGAGGAGTTATGAAAACGCATTCATGATTTAAATATAGTCATATTGAAAAATAACGCAGAATTACAAAAAGATGTACAAAATGCCATAAAATGGGAGCCTTTATTACATGCCGCAGAAATTGGAGTTACTGCGGAAAACGGTGTGGTTTCGCTAACGGGTATAGTAGATAGCTATGTAAAGAAAACAGAAGCCGAAAATGCAGCTAAAAACGTAATTGGAGTGAAAGCTTTAGTTGAAAATATTGAAGTGAAATTTCCAAGCAACTGGACAAAAACCGATGTGGAAGTAGCCAATGAAGTATTAACCGCCATCGAAGCCAATTATTCCATTCCCAATAATAAGCTTAACATAAAAGTGGAAAATGGCTGGGTAACTTTATCCGGTGAATTGCCCTGGAACTACCAAAGAGAAGCAGCCAAAACTACCGTGAGCCACCTGATAGGTGTTACGGGAGTAATAAGTAACATTGTGATTAAAGCCGACACGCAGGAAGCCCTCGAAAAGAAAGATGTGGAAAGTGCTATTGCCAGAAGCTGGTCGGTAGATGATAATAATATAAATGTTTCCGTTTCGGGTACTACAGTTACCTTAAGCGGAACAGTAAATTCCTGGTATCAGAAAGAAGAAGCGGCTCGTATTGCCTGGAAAACACCGGGAATCTGGCATGTGAAAAATGAGCTCGCTATTGACTATGAATATGCCTATAGTTGATAAAAGATTTTGGAATTGCGGTGGGGTTATATGTCGACCGTTTTTTCTATGTTAAAAAAACAACTTTTATTTCAGAGGTCTTTTCCGCTGGCACACACCTTTTTTTAAGCACGTTAGATAATGACTAAACTTTTAAACCAAATAGTAAAGCTTCGAAAACCAATAAAATACGGTTTCAAAGACTGATGGAATTAGCCAATAATATCAGGAACCAACTTTATAGCCATGGAAAATACGCATTATTACGAAGTCGATTTATTATGGGATTCAGAAACCCGGGGAACATTAAGTTCGCCGGTAATTGCCGGTAAAATTGAAGTGGTAACTCCACCTGAGTTTCCTAATGGAATAAAAGAGAAATGGACACCGGAGCATTTGTATGTGGCAGCGGTAAACTCCTGTTTAATGAGCACCTTTCTTTTGGTATCCGATAATTCAAAATTTGAATTTACCAGCTTCGAGTGTAAAGCAATCGGGAAAATTGAGAAGATTGATGGAAAATTTTCAGTAACAGAGATTGTTTTGAAACCAACGCTTATTATCCCATTAAGCCAAAGTGAAACCAAAGCAAAACGCGTACTTGAAATGAGTGAAAAGGCATGCGTAATTGCCAATTCTATAAATACCAAAATTAGCTTAGAACCAATCATAACACTTAAATAAAAAATCATGGTTAAAAAAGTAGTCGTAATACCAACATTAACAAAACCTTTGAAAGAAAAACTTACGGCAGCTGTAAATAAGGTACTCAAATCCAATAAATCTGAATTGACCGACAAGATTCAGAAAGTGGTAAACAAATCCATTAAGAAAATTGTAAAAAAGGTGGATAAAGAAATTGAAAAGGCACTTAAAATTGGGAAAAGCATTTAAAAGGTGGTGGCTCAAGTCGTTTAAAATCAAAGAATTGCCGTTTTAAATAGCAACGGTTGATTAATAATTTTTAAAAATATCTGTATCATGAAAAAGTATCTTCCATTATATTTATACGGTGCAGTAATTATCTGCACCGGTATTTTTCTATTGGTACTACATTATTATCCTGTCTCAATTCTTAACATACGGGTAACGCTGGGCGGATCTCTTATTTTCGGGGCTTTTCTCGCATTTATAACAGCTTTTTCACTAAAACAAAAACATGTACAATTTGCTTATCATGAAATGCACGCCATGGCAATGCTGGTATACGGTATATTGATTTTGCTTTTTTGCAATACCTTGGAAAGGCTAGTTTACTTTACCAATTTTCTCTTTTTTTACTATACTTTTTCTGAAATTATATTCTGTAGCTGGCTTTACAATTTAGGCCAAAAGGTAGTATACAAAATTCTATTTGTGAGATTGATATTAGGGTTTCTTATTGGAATAGGTACTGTGGTATTAATGCAAAATACCGGTATTTCCATGAAAGTATCCTCAACTGGTTTTGGAGCTCTTTTTATAATAATAGGTATCAATATTTTGCTTTATGTACCGATATTAAAGGTGGGTCAATTGAATGCAATTAAGGAAACAATTATACAAAAAATCTACTAAATATTTTACATTACTATCCCAGCTGTACCTTTCTTTCTTTTGGGTTGTTTTTAATTAAATATATGCCTTTGAGAGAATAACTAACGGCAGCGGCAAATAAGTTATTTAAATCCTATAAACCTGAATTGACAGACAAAATTCAAATATTGTAAATAAATCCATTCGTAAAAATGGTGGATAATGAAATTGAAAGAACCTCGGCAAGTGGAAGAGGTATACAATAGCATTTTAACTATATTTTTAAAAACTCTGGAAACTACAATTCAAAACTGAAACAACTGAATAATTAATGAAAATATCTGAATCATGAAAAAGTATATCCCATCATATATTTATGGTGCTGTAATCATTTGTACCGGAATTTTTCTATTAATATTACATTATTATCTGGCTTCCTTTTACCAATTACGGATAACTTTTGGTGCCGGCTTAATTTTTGGGGCATTTCTTGCATTCATAACAGCATTTTCTATAAAACAAAAACAAGTTCAGTTGGCCTATAATGAAATGCACGCACTAATAATGCTCGTATATGGGCTTTTTGTTTTGATATTTTGTAATTCCTTGGAAAAGCTAATTTATGTTACCGATTTTCTCATTTTTTTCTATACATTTTTAGAAATAGTCTTCTGTGCAAGGCTATTTGATTTAGAGCAAAAAGTTGTTTTAAAAATACTTATTGTTCGAATCATTCTTGGTTTTTTTACCGGAATTGGAATGGTAATAATTATGCAACCAGGTATATTGGATATAGATACATTAGTAGATTTTGGCGTTTTTTTTATTTTAGTAGGTATTACTATTTTTCTTTATGTACCTATACTAAATGTGGGTCACTTGATTGGAAATAAGAATTCTGTAAATATAAAATTAGCTTGATTTTTTACTCATTAACTCGATGTCTATATTGTTAAACTTTGATGTACTTTATATGGCATAAGAAATTTTCTGCTTTCTTTTATTTTTTTGAAATCATCACTATTTTTTACAACGTAGATTTAGGGTGAATGCCGAATAGAATCGATCAAATTTTAGCTTAACCATTTTAGCATAAACTTCTAATTACACATCAATCAATTCTAATAGTGTAAAGCTTTAAACCGTTGATGGTCCCATCTTTGTAAGGTTGTGAAAATGCATTTACAACATATAGAAAAAGAATATGAAAAGTAATGCAGAACTACAGACTGATATTCAGAATGCCATCAAATGGGAACCTTTAATGCATGCAGCTGAAATAGGCGTATCTGCCGAGGATGGAGTGGTTTCTCTGACTGGTGTAGTAGATAGTTATGCCAAAAAACCGGAAGCAGAAAATGCAAATTAAGAAAGTGATTGGTGTTAAAGCTGTGGCGTAGCCACTCTTCCGCTGTTTTTAATTTCATCATGCAAAAATCGCCTGGCATTTTAACATTTATTTTAATCCTGATTTCAGTCAATACCATGTGTCAAAAGATTAAAACAGTTCCTTTTGTTGATTTAGAAAAATACTCCGGTTTATGGTACGAAATAGCATCCATACCGCAGCGATTTCAAAAAGGATGTACGGGTACCACAGCAGAATACAGCCTAACCGATAAAGGCTATGTGATTGTAGAAAATGAATGCCATAAAGATAGTCTGACAGGAAAGTTATCGCATATAAAAGGCAAAGCTTTTGTGGTGAAAAACAGTGGAAATGCCAAACTACTTGTACAATTTTTTTGGCCCTTTAAAGCCAAATACTGGATTATTGCTTTGGCCGAAGATTACAGTTTTGCAGTGGTAGGGCATCCAAATAAAAAATACTTGTGGATACTTTCAAGAGCTCCTAACATGCTGGAAATGACTTATGTACAAATAATTAGAGATATAGCAAAGCAAGGATTCGACATTTATAAAATTAAACCCACAGCACAATACACCGAATCAAATTAGTAATTGTAATGATACAAAAATTAAAAAGTGGTGAATACAGAATTTATTCAATTAAAGTAAATCCACTCACAAAAAAGCGAAGAAATCTGGGCATGTTTAAAACTTTAAGTGAAGCTAAGAATCACGAACGACAGATAGAATATTTTAAAAGCCTTAAGCCATAGAGCAAAAAAAAAATGAAAATATTAATTGTATTAACCTCCCACAGTGATTTAGGTAATACGGGTAAAAAAACCGGTTTCTGGATAGAAGAATTTGCGTCACCTTATTATGTTCTGGCAGATTCAGGAGCCGATATCACGATAGCTTCTCCAAAAGGCGGGCAGCCGCCCGTGGATCCGAAAAGTGAATTGGCCGATGCTCAAACACCGGCCACCGAAAGATTTTACAAAGACCCTGAGCTTATAGATAAAGTGGCACATTCTTTCCAATTAAGTGATATAAAGCAAGATGATTTCGATGCTGTTTTTTATCCGGGTGGACACGGGCCTTTGTGGGATTTAGCCAATGATAAGGACTCCATTAAATTAATTGAAGCCTTTTACAATCACCAAAAACCCATAGCTTTTGTATGTCATGCACCGGCTGCTTTAATAAATACAAAAGCCGAAAATGGTAAGCCTCTTGTTAAAGGGAAACACCTTACTGGCTTTTCAAATACGGAAGAAGAGGCTGTCGAACTTACCAAAGTGGTTCCATTTTTATTAGAAGATGAGCTTAAGAGCCTAGGAGCACTTTATACAAAAGGAAATGATTGGTCATCCTATGTTAAACAAGATGGCTTATTAATTACCGGCCAAAATCCCGGTTCATCCGAGGCTGTGGCAAACTTGCTTTTAGAAACACTTTCGGGAGAAAAAAAATACATTAAAAATTAAAATCAGGACAAATCAAACTATAGATCCCAAGAACGAATAAAGTAGTAAAAAAAAAACGATGCAATGTGTTAGGCCGCTATAGAAAAAGCAGGAGGTAATGTCTTCAAGACCTTTCAGATATTGGAAAAGGCAGATAATTCAGAAAGCAGCTAAAAATCCATCAAAAAAAAGCGAAAAAACAAATTAAAAAGGCACTTAAAAAGAAATAATATGGAAGTCATAGAAACCAGCATTTCGATGCCAAGAATTGGCGATAAAGCACCTGAATTTAAGGCTATTACAACACAGGGAGACATTAATTTTCCGGCAGATTATACCGGAAAATGGATCATACTTTTTAGTCACCCCGCCGATTTTACTCCGGTTTGCACATCTGAATTTATGACTTTCGCCAGTATGCAAAACGAATTTACCGCCTTAAATACCCAATTGGTAGGCTTATCTATCGACGGCCTTTACAGCCACATTGCCTGGTTACGTATTATAAAGGAAAAAATCGAATTTAATGGTATGAAAAACGTGGAGGTCACCTTTCCGCTGATAGAAGATATCACTATGGACATTGCCAAAAAATACGGAATGATACAACCCGGTGAAAGTACAACTAAAGCCGTAAGAGCCGTATTTTTTATAGATCCAAAAGGAATAATAAGAGCAATCATTTTTTATCCACTTTCATTAGGAAGAAATTTTGATGAAATAAAAAGGGTAATTATCGCACTGCAAACAGCCGATGCTTTCAACATAGCAACTCCTGCAAATTGGGAGCCGGGTGATGATGTAATTGTACCTACCGCCGGGTCTTGCGGCGTGGCGAAAGACCGTATGGAAACCAAAGTAGATGGAGTAACCTGTTACGACTGG
>JAHEBN010000292.1 GCA_024645245.1 Jiulongibacter sp.
CTTATCGGTGAAACAGGTTCAATAAATAAGGCTGCAAAAAGCATGGGTATGTCTTACAAAAAAGCCTGGCAAATGGTGCATGAAATTAATGAGCAAGCCGCCGAATTAATCGTAATTGCAAAAGCCGGAGGAGAAGATGGCGGAGGCTCAGCTTTGAGTGAAAAAGGGGTAGAACTGGTGGATTTTTACCGTAATCTGATAGCCGAAACCACTAATTTTATCCAACAAAAATTGAAATAGCTATTCCTTTTATTTTACTTTGCGTTATGTTTTTGAAAAAATAACGACTCTGAAAAATTTACCTGCACTTAATCTTCTTTTTAGTTTATTAACCGTCAAGGCTTTTGCACAAAAAGAGGTAATTAAAGAAGGGCAAAACCTGCTCTGGGCACGTTATCACCTTACCTGGAATTGCAGCGATAAATGGGCCTGGGTAAATGAGGTAGACAATCGGGTTTTCATTTCAAATTTTCACAACGCTCAACTCATTGCTCATAGCCATTTACATTATAAAATAAGTAATGAAACGGAAGCTTCGATTGGCATTACCTATTCGCAAACAAACCCGGTGGACCCGGAAACGAAAAATCCTTTATCTGTACCTGAAATAAGGCCGTTTCAAGAATATTATTTGAAACAAAAAATGAGTAAGAAATTTGGTATTCAGCATCGATTCAGGCTGGAAGAACGCTTTTTTAGAAATAATAATGGCCAGGAGCTGGTGGCAGGACTTAATTTCAACATGAGATACCGATATCAGCTGGCATTGAATTACCTGGCAAATAAAAACTTTACCATTAAAGCAGTGGAAGAGCTTTTTGTGAATTCCGGTAAAAACATTGTGTACAATACCTTCGATAGCAACAGGCTTTATTTTGCCTTAAATTATAAAATCTGTAAAGGTTTTTCCACTGAGTTGGGTTACCTGAAATCGATACAGCAAACCCGAAACGGAAAGACCTATGTAGATAGAAATAATATCCGGTTTACAATCTATCATACCATAAGAAATAGGTCGAAAACGGATAAATCATAAAAAAGGAAGAGATTCAGTATTACTATTTGATATTCAGAAAGTTGTATTTATGTCGACAGATTTAATTCGTTACGGATGTTGGGTCAATTATTCGGGAAAGTAAAGGTTGATATTTCCAATGAATTGATGGATTTTTGGAGAAACAACAAAACCCAATTGAAACCAAAAGTCTACTTAGTACTCTTACTGCTGGTGTTTTTCATAATCGGTAATTCTTTAAAAGTTAACGCCCAAAGTGGCAAAGAAGGTATGTATTGGCTCAGGTATTGGCTTCAGATAAATGCTGGTGAAAGGTGGAGTTTTTCGGCACAGGCGACTAATCAAACCTACCGTACTCCGTTTGCACAGAGGCAGCTGATTTCGCATTACAATGCCAACTATAAACTTAAAAAGGGACTGGCAGTGGGAGTTGGATTTACGTTCTCCAACACCTGGAACCGGGATAATGAGAACAGCATTTTTATTGTACCCGAATTAAGACCTTTTGAAGAAATACTGGTGAATAAAAACATAGGAAGTAAAACGAAATTCCTGGGTAGAATTCGGTTCGACGAAAGGTATATCCACAATTACACGGAAGAGAATCTTTCAAGTGGATTCAGGTATGTAGGAAGGACAAGGTTTCAAAGTATTTTTGTAAGGGATTTGGGCGAAAAATGGAGTTTAAAGCTAGGAGATGAGCTTTTCCTGAATTACACCAAATCGGAAAACGATCATAATTTTAGTCAGAATCGCATTTTCGGGGGATTAAATTATCAGGTTTCAAAAAACTTCTCAATCGATTCCGATTTCTTTTGGGTATTAAAGCAAGATGATGAAGATTCAAAAATCGGGTACACTATTTTCCGATTGGGGCTTAATCAAAAAATAGTTTTTAAAAGCAAAAATGGAAATAATTAAACAACACTGGGAACTGCTCATTTTGTTTTTTGGCATTGCCCTATTGTATTCTTCGGTAGGTTTTGGTGGAGGCTCCAGTTACCTTGCCGTTTTGGCTTTATTCGGGTTGGATTTCAAGTTTTTAAGGGCAGCGGCATTACTTTGTAATATTACAGTGGTGAGTAATGGTAGTGTACAGTTTTACCGTAAAGGCTTTTTAGATTTTAAAAAAGTATTCCCACTTGTATTAATAAGTGTGCCAATGGCTTATCTGGGGGGTAAACTCCCACTTACAGAAGAGACTTTTTTTATCATTTTGGGTTTCACGCTTTTGACAGCGGCATTTCTGGTGTGGTTTCAACCATGGCTTATTCAAAAAGCCGAGGCCGTGAAAATAAAAAGTAATAATTTAGCTTTAAACCTGGCATTGGGGGGTTTTATTGGATTTATTTCGGGGGTTGTGGGTATTGGAGGAGGTATTTTCCTTTCCCCTATTTTATATATTATTAATTGGGACGAGCCAAAAAAAATATCTGCGGCGGCCAGTTTTTTTATTTTGGTAAATTCCATTTCCGGTCTTTTCGGTCAATTTCAAAATAAGGCATTCGAAATGGATTGGGGATTTGCCATTTCTTTGATGGTAGCCGTAGCGATGGGTGGCATAATAGGCACTTATATTGGCACCGTAACATTTAATCAAAATATGGTGAGAAAAGCGACGGCAATTTTGATCGCATATGTAAGTTATAACCTTTTGACTAAGTATCTTTGAGTATGATTCAATGTACCTTAAAAATAAAAGTGCTGTGTTTTGGTATCACCAGAGAAATATTGGGTGGTTTTGAGCAGGAAATTCCTTTAGAAAACGACCATACCGTGGCCAATTTGAAATCTACCCTTTATAAATTATTTCCTGACTTGAAAAAACTGAATTC
>JAHEBN010000015.1 GCA_024645245.1 Jiulongibacter sp.
AGCCCTTTCTCCGGTTATGCCACCTACATTGACCGTACGATCCATGAAAATCCGGTTACGATTCATTAGGTTTTCAAATTCAGCCAACACTTTTGGGAAGCTATTGTAAACTAAATCTTTGATTTTGGCTAAGGCAGTAGGAGAGAGGTCACGCTCCATTCCACCTATACGACCCATATTAGTGGTAAGTCTTGCACCGCAAATTTCTTCATAGATTTCGTATATTTTTTCCCTTTCCTGAAAAACATATAAAAATCCGGAATAAGCACCTGTATCAACACCTAATATGGAATTACAAATGAGGTGGTCGGAAATACGTGCCAGCTCCATTAATATGACACGTATATATTGTGCTCTTTTAGGTACTTCAATATTCAAAAGTTTTTCCACTGTCATATGCCATCCAAAATTATTGATAGGGGATGAACAGTAGTTTAAACGGTCAGTCAATGTGGTAATTTGATAATAAGGTCTTCTTTCGGCAATTTTTTCGAAGGCTCTGTGTATATAACCAACTGTTTGCTCACCTGACACAATCTTGTCGCCATCCATTTTGAGAATATTTTGAAAAATACCATGAGTTGCCGGGTGGGTTGGACCCAGATTCAGAGTGGTAAGTTCAGTTTCATCTTCAATCGGAAGATTTAATGCCAAGGCATCACTTGTAGTTTTTGGATGTAATAAGGTTTTATCAGCCATATTTTGAGATATTTATCTGCCAAATAATGGGTCTAGTTTGTCATTTCTTGTTGCATCTTCCAAAGGATATTCTTTTCGCATTGGAAAATAATCCATTTCATCCAGATTCAGAATTCTTTTTAAATTAGGATGTCCAGTGTATTGAATACCGTAGAAATCGTAGGTTTCTCTTTCCATCCAATTAGCCGAAGCATAAACATTTGTAAGTGAAGGAACTAGCGGATTATAAATTGGAATAAATACCTTTATTCTTAACCTTATACCATTTTCAAAACTATGTAAATGATAGACCGAGCATAGCTCATTTCCCGTATTAGCTGGATTATGAAATGCTGTGATATCGGTTAAAAAACGAAACCGCAATTTTTCATGGTCCCTTAAATACTCCACAATGCTAATTAAATTTTCGGTCTGGCAAGTGAATGTTAATAGATCGAAGGGCTCTTCAAAATCAACAACTTTATTACCAAACTGGGATGCAATTTCTTCTACTATTTCCTGATTACTTAGCATAATTTCAGATCTGATATGACTCTAAGAGTGCTTTATATTCTTCGGATTCTCTTCTTCTAATAGGTTCTTCACGAGCTATCCGGCGTATTTCCATTAATCCGTCTAGTATTTGCTCCGGCCTTGGCGGGCATCCCGGTACGTATACATCCACTGGTATAACCCTATCAATTCCCTGAAGTACTGAATAGGTATCAAATATTCCACCAGAGGAAGCACAGGCTCCTACAGCAATTACCCAACGTGGCTCTGCCATTTGAAGATATACTTGTTTTACAACTGGCCCCATTTTCTTGGCAATAGTACCCATTACCATTAGTAAGTCGGCTTGCCTTGGAGAGAAACTTGGTCTCTCTGATCCAAAGCGGGATATATCATAATGTGAACCCATGGTAGCCATAAACTCTATTCCACAACACGATGTGGCAAATGGTAATGGCCATAAAGAATGGCTACGTGCAAGTCCGATAACTTTGTCAAGGGATGTAGCAAAAAAACCAGAACCGGTAAAGCCATCTGGCGGTGCTACTATTTGTACATTTTCACTCATTTTATTAATCGTTTTCCCAGTTCAATACTCCTTTACGTATTATGTAGTAAAAACCTGCCATCAGAAATGTTACAAAAAATAACATTTCTACAAATCCAAACCATCCTAATTTCAAAAAGTTTACAGCCCAGGGATACATGAAAATGATTTCCACGTCAAAAAGCACAAATAATATGGCAATTAAAAAATATCGTACTGCCAAAGGTGCTCTGGCATCACCAACCGATTCAATTCCACATTCAAAAGGTGCATCTTTGGCGGCATTTTTCAATCGTGGGCCAAGTACATGTGTAATAAGTATAGTGAAAATGATGAATCCCAGAGCCAGAACCAATTGAAACAATAATGGTTGATAGTCCTGAGGAATGTAATCTGTCATATAAAAACATTATTAGGTAACAAAATTACAATGGACTATTGTAGAATCAAAGGAAAGAAATCCATTAATAATATCTTCAATATTTTTTATTGAAATTATAGGATTATACCGTCAAAAAATATCATCTGTTAATAAATAATAGTATTATTAATATAATGATTCCGATAATGGATCTGTGATTACCAAAAGCCAAAATTAAGTGTATTCCAACTTCTGGAATAGTAGGGATTACTTTTGAGAAAAATTCAGGTTTTAAGAATACTGCAAAAAAATCAAAAAAATTGAAGAAATTCAGGAGGGCAATCTGGTATTTTACTGAATTAAGGAAGCTCCGTGAATAATTAAACAATGCTTTTTAAGGCACTTAAATAGGTAAAAACTCATCAATCAAAAAGTTACCTAAAATGAAAATTTTGAATACCTATTTTATTCATTATTTTTCGGTCATAATAACATAATATTTTATAAAAAAAGGTAGATTTTGATACTTTCCTATCATGAATAAACATAATTGGCCGAATTCCTTCGATAACAGAAATCTTTAAAATCTATTATTCGACTTAATTATTCTATTGGTCTTAAGGTAGAATAAAATTTACCAAGAATTTGGCTGACCGGTTCAATTAAAAATACTTAGATTGCTATAAATAAATTTGCCTAAACTTTTAAAAATAACTTACCGTGTCCATCTTATTTTAGCACCTCATTTTGGCTATAATTGATCTCATAAATTTTCACTTGAAGGATATTCGGAATATGGATTCCTATCTGATACGTATTTTATTATTTAATCCAATAAGAGCAGTCTTTGTAGAATCCTGCTTTTCAGATGCTGTCTGAAAATTTGCATTCTAGATATGGATTTATTGATAAATTTTGTTGTATCTTATTAATAGCTTGTTAAATTGAGCGGGTCGGTTGTGGAAGTAAAAGAATTTAAATTTTGAAATATGTAGAAATAAAGAAAATTGAATCTTTTTACTATTCCAGAATTATCTTACCTGTAAAACTATTATTTCTATTTTTAACCTTAATAATATATTCACCAGCATTTATACCCTGGAAATCTATTATTTTAGGCTGATCAAATTTTTCTATATAATAAGTGCTAATGGTTTTTCCATTAAAATCAAAAATAGTTATTGTTACATTTTCGAGATCTTCCAACGTTTCAATTGACATAGCCTTATCTTCAATTGGATTTGGATAGAATCTGTAGCCCGATTCATTCTGGTTTATCGTAAAATTATATGGTGCCGAAAATTGAGTCGAACAGCTGTAAATTTGATTTCTTATATTATATTGATTTATTGCTTTTACCCTATATTCACCACTTTTTCTTATTTTGATTATGTCATTATTTGTGTCAAGAGTATCATCTTGATATAGCCATTTAAAATTGACATTATTTGTATCAAGTGCCAGGTAGGCCTTTAGCATAAAAGCCCCGCTTTGTAACAACACGGGTTCTTGTGGCTTTCTTAGAACAGTGACCTCAACGGAATCGGATTTAGGGGACAAACAACCAAATTCATTCATTGTATTCA
This sequence comes from Jiulongibacter sp., assembly GCA_024645245.1. Taxonomy (GTDB): domain Bacteria; phylum Bacteroidota; class Bacteroidia; order Cytophagales; family Spirosomataceae; genus JAHEBN01. Next base: position 3,686 of record JAHEBN010000015.1, read on the forward strand.
AGAAATATTCCCCGCTCTTGGTAATTTCTAATGATTGATCGAAATATCCAATATTCCACAAATATTTTAGTTCTTCTGAAGACGATAACAAAAGACTTTCATCATCACAGAAAATTAATGGTCCAGATGTGGTTATTTTTGGTTTTAAAGGTTTAGGGTTTACTTTGATATTAATTTCTTCTGATAAGCTAGTACATCCGTATTCATTTTTATTCTGTGCAAAATAGCCTCCTGTACTTATAACCTTTATTAAATTGCTGGTATCTCCGGTATTCCATTTTAGATTTATAGGGTTGTTAATTAACAGAAAAGTTGAATCTTCCTGACAAATTTCTGATTTTCCCAGATTGATAATATCCGGTTTTTCTACAGTTGGTTTAATGCTTACTTCAATTTTATTAGAAGTTCCTGTACATCCAAATTCATTTTTTGCGGTAAGGAAGTATTCCCCACTATTTGTAACATTTATGGTAGAGGTTGATTCTCCAACATTCCACGAAAATTGATCTTTGGTATCCGTATAAAGCTCAAGTCTTTCATTGGCACAAATTTCTGTTGGACCACTTGCAGAAATTCTGGGTTCTGGTGAAGGCAATACTTCTACTTCGATCGGATTACTTACATTGCCGCAACCATAAAAATTTACAGCTGTAACGGTATACAATCCACTCTGATTAACGGTAATTTTATTACCCTCTACGCCTGTATTCCAATATTTTAAATTAGTAGAAAATGTTTCTAATTCCACATGGGAGTCATTGCAAAAAGATAGCGGACCACTAGCTGTTATTACCGGTTTATCAGGAATAATGTTTTGACTATAGTTGTAAGGTGCTGAATAGTAAACATTTCCACTTCTGTCGAATGCCATTCCCTGATTAAATCCCATTCCTGCCCTCATGCTTATATCATTTGATCCATTATTCCAAGAATAAGCAATATAACCCTGAGGTGCTGTAAACTTGAGTGGCCTCTCCGGATCTATTTCCGGATTGCATTCCATGCTTACATACATTGGAGGATTACCAAAATAAGGGTGAGAAAATTGGAAAAATGTAGCATCCAGACTTTGATTCCAGGCTTCGGCTGCTTCCATAAGCCCAATAGAAGAAAAATGAACGCCGTCTACCCGATTTAAAATATTATCTGTATTTGGTCCGGCAAATATATTATCACTACTATTTATTACATAGTTTTGAGCATCTATAACCGGTTGATAGTACCTCCTATTATCCTTGGAAACTCTGGCAATAACCCAACTCAATTCCTTGCCAGTACTATTCTTGGTACCATTAATTAATTTATATAGATCATCCACATAATCTTGAGAGCTGGTATTCAAGAAATTGTCAGATTCGCCTTGATGCCATAATATGGCTCTGATGCCCAATAAGTTGGCATAATAATGTAAAGCGTCGGTAATACTCTGATAGGGGTAACCCGTGGGAGCTGAATTACCCGAATATGGATTTATACCCGCTTCATTATTTAATGATCTTACAAACTGTTTAACATCAAATCCTTCCCATGCAGCATTCATAAATAAAACGGGAACATTTAATCGAGCAGCTAATTTATCACCCAAAGTGCCCCAGCACCAGGCACCTTTACCTGTAGGTGCAATATCTGATTCAGCATCCAAATGCCCGAAAGTTGGATAGTTGGGTTTTTGAAAGCCTTCAGAATAAAAATTATTGATAACGCTAACTCTTTCATCACTAGCACCTCTTTGGCCATAATATTTATATCCTTGTGCATTTGATTGACCAGAAATCAGAAATACTTCTCCAACACCAACAGGCTCCAGACTAGTCTCTGTAATTATTTGGCCGGCAAGGCTACCCCTAACATCAATATGATACCAGCCACCTTGTAATACTATTTGTCCCCTGAAATTTCCTAGGCTTGGATTCATAACAAGTGGTGTCCAATCCAGACTAACACCACCATTTATTGCGGTACATTTAATATCTATCCGGTCAATTTTTTGAAAATAATTGCCCGCAAAATATACTATAGCAGCATTACCGTTATTTCTCTGGAAAACTGCTCTGGGAGAAGGAAATGTTAAATCAATTTGTCCAAAACCAAGAATTGGCTTGAAAAATATTAGTAATAGAATAAGTATTAGTGGTCTCAATAACGAGTTCATAATATAGATTACCCTTTTTCATTTTAATTTTTTAAATTGAAAGCAACGAATTTTTAAAGAAAAATCAATTATGAAGATTTTTCCAGATCAAATCTTTTAATTCATTTATGCCACTTAGGGTAAGTGAAGAGATACCTACAAAATCTATACCTTTTGGGGTTTTAGATTTTAGTTTATTCATTTCAAATTCTGATAATACATCACATTTTGAAATGGCAAGTATTCTTTTTTTATCTAAAAGCTCAGGATTGTATAACTCCAGCTCTTTAATTAAGGTTTTATATTCTTTTTTAATACTTTCAGTTTCAGCAGAAATAACAAAAAGTAAAATGGAATTTCTTTCAATATGTCTCAAAAAACGAAGGCCTAGTCCCTTTCCTTCAGACGCACCTTCAATAATTCCTGGTATATCGGCCACAATAAAGGATTTATAATCATGGTAATTTACCACCCCCAAATTTGGGGTTAATGTGGTAAAAGCATAATCGCCAATTTCTGGTTTAGCTGCTGAAATAACTGATAATAAAGTTGACTTTCCAGCATTAGGGAAACCAACCAGTCCTACATCAGCTAAAACCTTCAATTCAAAAACTAGCCAATCTTCCGAATATGGTTCTCCAGGTTGTGCATAATAAGGAGTCTGTTTGGTGCTACTTTTAAAGTGTACATTTCCCAAGCCACCCCTTCCACCGGCCAACAAAATCATGGTTTCCCCATCTTCTGTAATTTCTCCCAGCTTTTCGCCATTTTCTTCATTTCTGATCACTGTACCTAACGGTACCTCTATAATTACATCAGCACCTTGTGCACCGGTACTTCGGCTTTTACCACCTGAAGCTCCGTGTTTGGCCATGACATGCTTTTGATATTTTAGATGCAAAAGAGTCCATAACTGACCATTACCTTTTACAATTACATGACCACCTCTACCTCCATCGCCACCATCCGGGCCTCCCTTATCTTCGAATTTCTCCCTACGAAAATGAACTGAACCTGCTCCACCTTTACCCGAACGGCAATGAATTTTAACGTAATCAATGAAATTTGCCGACATGTATATTACGGAAACCGATTTTAAAATTAATTAACTAAACAATAATGGTCAAAAAAGAAGGATAAATTTGATTTTAAGGCAGTAGTTGTTCATCCATTACTCTGACAATGTCCTCAAAGATAGCTTCTATTTCACCAATTCCTTGTATCTGTTTTAATTTACCTTGTTTTTCATAATAAGGTAAAACATGAACTGTCTTCTGAAAATACTCTTCAATTCGCTTGATTAGTTTAATTTCATCATCATCTGCTCTTCCACTAGTTTTTTTTCTTTCCGCAATTCTCGCTTTAATTTCTTCTTCTGTTACCATAAGTTGAATCACCAGATTTATTTTTTCCTTTTTTCCTTCTAGAAAACTATCCAGTGCTTCAGCTTGTGCTATCGTTCTTGGAAATCCATCAAAAATAAAGCCAGTTACTTCCTTTTGGTTATTTACTTCTTCTTCGAGCATGTCAATAGTAACTGAATCGGGAACCAACATACCTTCAGCGAGTATTTCTTTTACCTTCTTTCCTAATGCGGTATCCTGACTAATATGCATTCGGAACATATCACCAGTTGAAATGTGTGCCAGTTTGTATTTTTCAATAATTTTGGCAGATTGGGTTCCTTTTCCTGCACCGGGAGGACCGAAAATTACAAGGTTAAACATTATATAGTGTTATAGTTTATTAAAGAGTAGAGGGCAAAAATAAAATGTTTTTTCTAATGCTATTGAATTTAAATTAAAAATCCCGGTATTTGCCGGGATTTTTAATGAATTAGGAAAAAGGATTACTTGGGATCCACGGTTGATTGTGTCTCTGGAACAATTCCATTTATCTCATTCTTCATATTAATTGCATTTTCATTTTCCGGATCATACTTCAATAATTCATCCAATAAAAGATTTGCTTTTGGAAGGTCTTTATCAATTGCAAGAGCTTTTTGAGCCAGATATCCTAAAGATTCACTTATATCTCGTTTATTGGCCGGGTTAGATTTTACTTCTTCTCCAATAAGTGACAGGTATTTCTCATATCTGGGTGCAGCAATAAAAGTGGTATCTTCTCTATCACGATATACTTTTATTCTGGCACTTAACAGATAAGGCGGTGCCCAGGTATCACCATATGATTTACAAACTTTATCGAAAGATTCATCTGCTTTATCCCATTGTTTCAATTGGTATTGTAAGATTCCAAGTCTAAAGAAATCTTCACCAGTTGGATTCTTTTTAGAATCAATGGCTTTTGCTAAATATTGCTCAGCTAAATCGTATTTTTTACGTTCTTTAAATACTTCCCCAAATTCAGTATAATAATCAAAAGTAGTATCTTGAAGTGCAATTGCCTGATCAACATATTTCATTGCTAAGGCATCATTTTGATCATCATTTAACGCTAAATGAGCTCTACTTAAAAAGCCGTAATCCAGACCTAAAATTTCGTCTTTCGGGGCGGTTTGGATAAACTTGTTTAATAACGGAATCGCTTTTTCGGCGTTTCCTTGTTCAAATTCTGCAATACCTTCAAGTCTGAGAACAATCGGATCGGTGTTAGTTCCTTCTATTTCTCTAATGGTTTTCTTAACATTATCCCAGTCTTTTGCAATAAATGCCAGTTTAGTATATCTTAACTTTGCACTTTCATCACCGTCGCTGTATTTTAGATAATTAGCTGCGGCCTCAGCTGCCAGATCCCATTTCTGGTAAGTTTGATAATAGGATGACTGGTATTTATACGCTGGAGCATGTTCAATATCTGCCGATATTGATTTATTGATTGCATCTTGAGCTTCTTTGTAATTTTTTCCTTGCAACCAAACTTTAGCCATGGTAGAATATATACTAGCTAAATGTTTCCCACCAACTCTTTCCGCATTTTGAAGGGCGTTCATAGCATCACCGCCTTCGTTTTTTATAATAAATGCAATGGCTTTTACGATATAATAATTTGGATTATCCTTAACTTTTTGTTTTTCCAACGCCTGGTCAATCAATAATACAGCCTCTCCCGGATCATTTGCATCTTCAAACATTGTATAAGCTTCTGCTATTCTATAAAGGGCATCAGGGTCTTTAGATTTGGTATCTTTAATAACTTCATCAAAAATCAATTTGGCACCTGAAAAATCTTTTGTTGCCAATTTGGCCATTCCCAAACCAATGGTGTTAAATGTATCACCTTTTTTACCCAATGCATTGCCTTTTGTGAATGCATCTACAGATTTGGATATGTTTTCTTTATAATTAGGCGTAGATAAATAATATCTTCCTAGCTCAAAATAATTTTCTGTAGAAGGAGTCGAGCTTGCTAATCCTTCAAATACCTTTTGAGCTGCTAAATATCTTTCAGCTTCTAAGTGTCTGATACCTTGATCAATTGATTGTGCGATAGTAAAATTTGAAAACAATAAACTTATAAAAGTTATTGTTGCAAAAGTTTTCAATAGTTTCTTCATCTCTGAATCCGATGTTGGGTTAAAAAAATCAAAAAAATAAGAACTGCAAATGTATAAAAAATGATTATTACCGAAAAATTAAATTCATCGTAAATAGATCAAATTCGAAGTTTAGACAATCATTTTGTGCTTTAGATTGCAAATGATTTGTTAATACCTTCGGTTTTAAATCTTGGATTTGTCCAAAATATAGGTTTTGGGTATTATATAGTAAGGCATTAAACCCATTTTTTCAACAACCAATTGACCTATTTGAGAGCAACTAAATCTCACGAAGCCTTTACCAACCCCCCACCTTATCTGTGAAGTATGTAAAAATATTTTTCGTTCCAAAGGATATTTTCTTTGCTTGATATTTTCAAGAGTGGGTAAAACTAAATTATTTTTGATATCCTTTATTGACAAAACTTTTATTTCATCTCTGATTTTTTTCGAATTTTCATTATCTTCATCACTAATCCAATTATTACCTATTACACCTATTGCATTTGAATGAGATTGCACATAGTTTATGGCATCTAATGTTCCATTAGCTGCAAAAATATTTTCGGTATTGATATTTTCGATCTGAAATAAATTCTTAATATAAACTAAATTACTGGAGCTATTGTTGTCGAAAACAATTTTGGTAGGGCTTTCTTGGGCTATTAGGATATCTTTTAGTTCTTCCAAACTTAATTCATTTATAGTAGAATTTTTATTCACTATTAATGTAACCGCATCAAGTGCCATTTTTGCAGGTTCATATGGTATTTTTCTGGAGGTGAAATATCGCTGTTCATCTGGTGTTAATTCACGTGTAATGGCAATTACTTCCGCCGAATCTTGCATCATTAGCCTTACAGCCTGCTGCTCAGGCAAATAAATTGTTATTATTTCTACTTCAGGATAATGAGCCTTATAGGCCTCAACTTCTGCCTGAATAATTGGTTTAATAGACTCATCGGCTGCCAAAGTTATCGAACCTTTATTAATGTGGTATTCTTCAGTGTTATTACCACAGGAAAGTGCAGCAATACTGATGAAAAGTATTATTAGCTTTTTCATTTTTAATAAGTTTCTTAATTATTTGAGATATACGAAAAAAGAGCGGCCACGGCCGCTCTTTTTATTCGAAATATGTTCTGAATGCTCTATACATTCGAAAGGACCCATATAAAATTAGTAAAATACCCAAAAACCATGAATAAACAGAATCTAATGGAACGATAAACCAGCTTTTGAAAATCACAAAGATTCCAAAAAGTATATATATCAATCCAATTACTCCTCTCACTAACAGATTCGTAATTTTCCAAAGTCTGTCTGAATCAATTTTGTTTGGCATCACTCTAATTGATAGAAGACAGGCATTGTAAAGTAAACCCTTACATTTTTACCATTTTGTCTTCCAGGATTCCATTTAGGCATAGATTTGATTACCCGAATTGCTTCTTCATCGCAACCAAATCCAATACCTTTTAATACTTCAACATTACCTATTGTACCATCCTTTTCAACTACGAATTTTACAAAGACTCGCCCTGAAACATTGGCTCTTTGAGCGGCAGCAGGATATTTAATATTTGAGTTAACAAATTTATACATTTCTGACTGACCACCTGGATACTCAGGTTGTTGTTCCACAGCTGTAAAAATTTCTTCTTCCTTTGGCTTACCTAAACCTGCTGGTTTCGTTACTGCCGGGGGGGGAGGAGGTGGAGGCGTAAAATCGCTTACCACATCATCACCTTCAACTGTTTTGTTGGAAATTACAGCCTTTTCGGTTTCTTCCTGCCTTGGAGGTGGCTCTTCAATTATTACTTCCTCGTCCGCCTTAGGTTCCGGAGGAAGGAATTTGATTTGCTTCACCTCAGGTGGTGGTGGTGGCGGCTCCTCTGGTGGTGGTGGCGGCAATTCTGGTTTGTCTTCCTCTTGTTCCTGTTTCAAGTCCTCGAGGTTGATATCTACCACAGTTACATCTTCTTTAGCAAGGTTTGGAGCTATAAATTTGTTGTATGTCCATGCCCCGCCGAATAGTAACAATGCCGAACCAATACCAATAATAGAAGCCTTCGAAAGGTATTTCGAATAGTTTTTCCTCAGCTGATATGCACCATATTCCTTATTTCTGTTAGAAAATATGATTTCATCTAAGGTATCTAATTGGTTATTATTAGCATCCATTTCAGATGGTTATTTAAATGTTTTTCAATAGTATTAACGATTACTCTCCTACTTTTTGTTTGTAGGCTGCCAGCTCTTTTGGAGTCGGATCTGTAACGGCATAAATTTCCTGAGCAGTAATTGCCATTTCATCTAAGATGTCTACTGTATTTTTCCAAGTCGCTTCATCAGTAGGCTTGATAATTACGGTAAACTTTTCTCTATCAATAGAATTAGCTTTTTTTGTCAGAATATCTTTTCTTATACCATCTTCGGCCGAATAGTTAGATTCCGTTAAACTTTCAGCAGTAATTTCAGGGTCTGGAGTTTGATGCCAAAATATTTTGTCATCCTTTCCCATAATTATAGTAATCGTATTTGAAATCTTAATTTCTGGTTTATCTTCCGGTTGTTCCTTATCTTCTTTGTCAGGCATTGACAATTTGAAGGTATTTGGCTTACTAAAAGTGGTAGTATAAATAAAGAACGTAATTAAGAGGAAACCTAAATCCACCATGGGTGTCATGTCTGGTTTACCTGATTTCTTTTTTACCCGAACTTTATCACCTTTACCACCACCGGATTCTTGTATTTCTGCCATGTTTTTTTAAATTTAAATGGTTCAAAAATTATTTTTTCTCCGTTTTGGTAATAAGCTGAAACTTATTCAGTTTGGCTTTGCCAAATTCATCAAATAGTGTTTTGATAGCCGGATACTGAGTATCTGCATCTCCCTTGATCGCAATTTTGCCATCCGGTTTCATGGTAGCATAAGTTTTAACCCATTTTACTAGTTCCGCATCGGTACTATCACAAGGGATTCCACTTAATTCTACAGCCGCACGGGCATTGTCATCCAAATCAAGATAACCTTTTAATGATTTCATTGGTACACCAACTTCGGCCAATTTTGTGAATTTTACAATTTCTTCGTTAGTAAGTCCTAACTGAAATTCATCACTTAATGCCTTGGCGTAGTCATCACGCTCTGTAGGATCCAACATACCGAAATAGTATTTACCTGTACGATCAATAGTGACCATACCGATATTTTTTTCCGGAATAAGTTCCTCAGAGACAGAAGAAGGAGTTTCGACAGATACGGTTTCTTCACTTTTAAATGAACTGGCCATGATAAAAAATGTAAGCAAAAGGAATGCTACATCACACATGGCAGTCATATCCATAGAAGGACCATGTCTTTTAACTTTGACTGCTGACATAACTTATTTATTTAATAGGTTAAAATTAATGAAATTTTTCAAACTAACAAATTAGTTGATCAATTATGTGCTGCAAAACTTTGTTGCAAGCTCATACCAATTTCATCAATTCTATAAGTTAAGCCGTCAATCTGAGCTGTAAATAAGTTGTACATGATGATGGCTACAGCTGAAGTACCAATACCAAGTGCAGTATTAATCAAAGCTTCTGCAATACCAGTTGCTAGTTCTGCTGCATCAGGAGCACCGCCACCAGCACCGATAGCAAAGAATGAACGAATCATACCAAGTACAGTACCTAGAAGGGCAATTAGTGTAGCTACTGAGGCAAGAGTAGAAAGGATTGTTAGATTTTTCTCCAACATAGGAAGTTCAAGAGTAGTGGCTTCTTCTACTTCTTTTTGAAGAGCAGCTAATTTTTGATCTTTTGTTAGTTCTTTCTCGTTGGTTAATTGGTTGTATTTTGCCAAAGCTGTTTTAGCAACGTTACCAACTGTACCTTTTTGCTTGTCACACTCTTTGATGGCCTCATCAATGTTGCCTGAATCAAGATATGAACGAATTTTACGAACAAATGCGTCAAGGTTACCAGTTCCACCTGCTTTGCCGATAGTGATGTAACGCTCGATTGAAAATACTAATACAGTCAATAAACAAGTGATCAAAACCGGTACGATAATACCTCCTGAATAAACGATACCAAGTGCATTAGCTGGCTTTTTGTGATCTCCATCCACAAAGTTGGACGTGTCTCCCATTAAGAAATGCCATACACAAAAACCGATTACCAATAAAAGAGGGATAACGATTGCGGCGTTCAATCCTCCACTTGACTTCTTAGGTGCAGCCGCTTTTTTTGCTGCTGGAGCAGTAGTCTTTTTTTCCATTAGCTTAGAAATTTTTAGGGTTTTAAAACTTACTTAATTAATTAAAAAATTATTTACTTTAGTTCACTTAAAAGTTAGGATTGATTTACTCAATCATTATTTTAAAAGTAAAACTTCGGCAAGTCTAATTAAAATACATGAAACATAAAACTTTTGTATTTACATTTTTTAATTTCTTATTACCAGAATCTTTCTAGTTCTTAAATGTTTTAGATAAAAAATGCCTTTTTAAGAAATCTTATGAGCTAGAAATGAATGGATTAATAGATAATAGAGTTTTTTCAGGCACTTTTCTTGGCTTCATAAAGATTACAGGAAATTTTATGGCTTATCTGAGTCTACTTCAATTCGATCTTTTCGGTTGGCTAATTCCCAGGCTGTTAAAAATACATACCTGACAATATCAGTATATTTATTATACATAATTTTATCCTCGTCGTCTCCCGGTCGGTGGTAGTCTTCATGTACTCCAGTAAAGTAAAAAATGACCGGTATTTTGTTTTTTGCAAAATTGTAGTGATCTGAACGATAATAAAATCTATTTGGGTCATTGCTATTATTATAAGTATAATCCAATTGATAATTAAGGAATGAGGTGTTTATGCTATCAGCAATAAATTGAAGTTGAGAGGATAGCTTATCGGCACCAATTAGATATACATATTTTTCATTTGGTGAATGTTCTTTATCAATTCGGCCAATCATGTCTATATTAAGATCTACTACTATTTGATTTAAAGGAATCAATGGTTCCATATCTGTGAAAAATCGTGAACCCAATAATCCTTTTTCTTCTCCTGCAAAAGTTGTAAAAAGTATACTTCTTTTGGGCCTTAAACCATCCTTGGCAGCATTGGAAAAAGCTTCGGCTATTTCCAAAACTGCACATGTTCCGCTTCCATCGTCATCTGCTCCATTATAAATTTTACCAGAATCATCCATGCCTATGTGATCATAATGTGCAGAAATGACAACCACTTCGTTTTTATTTGATGTCCCTTCCAAAAAACCAAGAACATTCATTGTGTTAATCTCTTCTTCATCCCTTTTGGTTACTATGGCTATATTTTGATTTTCAATTAGAGTCGAGGGGGATTCATTCTTTTTACCAAAATAGGAGCTTGCATTTCTTATCTTTTTAACTTTAACGGAAAGCATTTCTGCTGCCATTTTTTCAGAAATTATATATGTAGGATTTTTGGTCTTTGGATTTTCACCAGTTCTTTGTAACATCATTCGATTATATTTGCTTAAAATGGCCTTTCTTTCAGCAGCCGAAGTGTTAAATTGTTTTTCATCTTTATCTGAAATAATAAATACGGTAGAGGCACCTTTGCTAAAAGCCAAATCGGCTTTTTGATTTTCTGATAAATCTTCAGTTTTACCTATTTGTGCTAATAATTCTTCTGGTGTATGAGCAAATAGCATTACTCCTTTCCCGGATACATTTATTTTTTTGTAATCATCATATATATTTTCTGAAATACCATAACCTGCAAAAACTACATTCTCCGAAACTTCCTCAGGTATATTTACTAAACCCACAGGATAAAAATCCTGAAAAAATTTTTTTTTCTTTTCGCCAATTCTTAAATATGCATTAGTCCAGCCTTTTTTGTATAAATTAAATGATTGATAATAGCTAGGATTACCTGTTTTGTCTTTAACTAAGGCTTGTAAATTGAGATTTCTAAAATGATTGGAGATATATTCAGCGGCTCTGAATTGTCCTGGTGTACCTGTTTCCCGGCCTTCCATACTGTCGCTGGAAATAATGGTTAAATGTTTTTTTAATCCTTCAATTTTAATAGAGTTAGCATACTCCAGGCCAGATTGAGCTATCGAGTAAATCGGTATAAAAATTAATAAAAACAGTTGTTTCATATAAAAAGCGGGTAAAGTGCAAAACAAATTTAAGACAGGATAATAGACTAAACAATTTGCTTTAACAAGTAATTCGATTTTTGTACTTTTGCCGGTCCTTGAAATTCTCAAATACTACTTAACTAAATAAATGCTTTTAAGCTTAAATAATCAAGAAAAATTTGAAGCCAGACATCATGGTAAATCAAATAGGGACCTGATGTCCATGTTACATACATTAGGAGTTGATAGTCTGGATCAACTTATTAATGAAACTGTTCCTGCAGGAATAAGGCTAAAACAAGCTTTGAACTTGCCAGATGCCTTATCTGAAGATGGCTTTTTGTCGGAATTCAGAGAAATTGCTAATAAAAACAAAGTTTTTAAAAGTTTTTTAGGTTTAGGTTACTACGAGACTATTTTGCCTAAAGTAATCTTACGGAATATCTTGGAGAACCCTGCCTGGTATACGGCCTATACTCCATATCAGGCTGAAATCGCACAAGGAAGATTAGAAATGCTTTTCAATTTTCAATCGATGATATGTGAGCTAACCGGAATGCCGATTGCTAATGCTTCATTACTCGATGAATCAACCGCAGCTGCCGAAGCAATAAGCATGTTTTTCGCAAATCGGAAGGGCGAAAAAAGGAATTCGAATAAAGTTTTGGTTTCTACAAATTGTTTTCCGCAGACTATAGATGTTGTGATAGGTAGAGCTAAGCCGTTGGGAATTGAGGTTCAGGTGGTGGCAGAAGATAAAATAGATTTATCAGATACAACGGCATTCGGACTTTTGATCCAAAATCCAGGCAGTAACGGCGAAATAAAAGATTATTCCACTTTAATATCTGAGGCACATAGTCAGGGGATTCAAGTGGCTGTCGGTGCAGATTTACTTTCGCTCTTATTGGTAAAGTCACCTGGTGAAATGGGGGCAGACGCCGTTTATGGTTCTGCTCAGCGATTTGGCGTACCCATGGGTTTTGGTGGCCCTCATGCTGCTTTTTTTGCGGTGAATGAGGCTTACAAAAGGCAAATTCCTGGAAGAATTATAGGCAAAAGCATGGATTCAGAAGGCAATTTGGCTTACCGCATGGCTCTTCAAACTCGTGAACAACATATACGCCGGGAAAAAGCTACTTCCAATATTTGTACTTCTCAGGTATTGTTGGCTGTAATAGCTGCTGCCTATGCGGTATATCATGGTCCGGAAGGATTAAAAAGTATTGCTTCGAGGGTGCATGGTCTTGCTCAATTTTTTGCCAACAGTGTGCAGGGATTGGAATTTAAGGTTTTGCATCAAAACTTTTTTGATACTGTTGAAATTGATGTACCGGATTCAGATAAATTAATTTCACTCGCTGCCCAAAAGGAGATCAATATCCGCAAAGTTGATCACGATACGGTAGCTTTAAGTTTTGACGAAAATAAAACACTGGAAGATGTCGGAATTCTTTTGGAGATTTTTGCCGAAATACGTGGAGAAAGGGTATTAATGAATCTTAAAACTGAAATTGAGGCAAAATTTCCTGAAAATATTTCTCAAAAAAGAAACTTGCTTGATTTTCCAGTTTTTGTTCAAAACCATACAGAGCATGAAATGCTGAGGTATATGAAATCTCTGGAGAACAAAGATTTATCCTTGGTACATTCTATGATTTCGCTTGGAAGTTGTACTATGAAACTCAATTCCACTACAGAAATGATTCCGGTGACCTGGCCTGAGTTGGGAAAAATTCACCCTTTTGCTCCGGCCAATCAATCTTTGGGATATAAAAAAATATTTACGGATTTGCAGAAATGGTTATGTGAAATCACGGGTTTCGATGCAATTAGTTTGCAACCTAATAGTGGTGCCCAAGGTGAATATGCCGGTTTGATGGTAATCAGGGCTTATCACGAAAGTAGGGGGGATAGCAAAAGAAATGTGGCACTTATACCTTCTTCTGCTCATGGTACCAATCCGGCATCGGCAGTATTAGCTGGAATGAAAGTCGTTGTTAGTAAATGTGATGAGTCTGGTAATATTGATTTGGAGGATTTAAAGAATAAAGCTGAGCAATATGCAGATAACCTGGCTTGTCTGATGGTGACATATCCATCCACACACGGAGTGTTTGAGGAAAGTATAATGCAAATCTGTGAAATCATACACAGCTATGGTGGTCGTGTTTACATGGATGGAGCAAATATGAACGCACAGGTGGGTCTTACATCGCCAGCTACCATAGGTGCAGATGTTTGTCATTTAAATTTACATAAAACATTCTGTATACCGCACGGCGGCGGTGGGCCAGGAATGGGTCCAATTGGTGTGGTTAAAGATTTGATACCCTTTTTACCCGGCCATGTACAAATGAAGCATTCAGGTTATGCACCAGAAGATTCTGCATTTTATTCTCTGGGGTCCATTCATGCAGTTTCGGCTGCACCATGGGGAAGTGCCAGTATACTTCCAATATCCTATTCCTACATTGCTATGATGGGCGGGGAAGGACTTAAAAAAGCTACCGAATACGCTATTTTAAATGCAAATTATATCAAAGCCAGATTGGAAAATCATTATCCTATCTTATATACGGGATCAAATGGACGTTGTGCTCACGAAATGATAGTTGATTGCAGACAATTTAAACAATCGGCCGGCATTGAAGTTGAAGACATTGCCAAAAGGCTTATGGATTATGGGTTTCATGCACCTACTGTTTCATTCCCTGTAGCCGGTACCTTAATGATAGAACCGACAGAATCAGAATCTAAAGCGGAACTAGACCGTTTTTGTGATGCATTAATTTCAATTCGTGCTGAAATTGCTGAAATTGAAAGCGGTATTTATACAAAGGAAGATAATGTATTAGTAAATGCACCACATACCATGCGGGTAGTAATCAGCGAAAATTGGGAAAGAAGTTATTCACGTGAGAAAGCGGCATTTCCAATGGAAAATTTACGTTTTAATAAATTCTGGCCTGCTGTATCTCGAATTGATTCTGCTTATGGTGATAGAAACCTTGTATGTAGTTGCTTGCCTACAGAAGAATATATGGAAGCTTAAGTTTTGAAAAACCAGATATTTTTAGGCAAAAAAGAGGGGAGTAAGCTGATGAACGAAATGGGTAATCAGCGTACTCCTTTTTTATTTGTTATAAATTTTGCTCAAACTGAATATATCGTAAAGCCACTTCATGAAATTAAAGAAGATGAGATTAAATATTCGGTGAATGATGGCTTTATAACTTACAGAAATTACGAGGAAAAACCTTGCCGTCCCATTGAATCTATTTTTGCGAATATAGTTCCGGTTGAAAAAGTGGTATTTGATGAAGCATTTACTTTTATTCAGGAAAATATAAATTTTGGAAACAGTTTTCTTACTAATTTAACTTGTGAAAGTAAATTAGTTACAAAGTATGAATTACACGATATTTTTACTTTTTCTAAAGCCAAATACAAGCTCTTTATAAAGGATTTTTTCGTTTCTTTTTCTCCCGAATCTTTTATTCGTATTGATGAAAATGGGAAAATAGCTTCTTTCCCAATGAAAGGAACTATAGAAGCTGTTATTCCTAATGCTGCACAATTAATTTTGGAAGATGAGAAAGAAATGTACGAACATACAACTATTGTAGACTTAATAAGAAATGACTTGAGCAAAGTGGCTGAGAAAGTTTGGGTAGAGAGATTCAGATATCTGGAAAAAGTAAAGAAACAGAATGGAGAAGAACTTTTTCAGGTAAGTTCTGAAGTGTGTGGCCAGCTGGCTTCAGGTTGGGAGGGCAGAATCGGCGATATTATTAATGAATTATTACCGGCAGGATCAATATCTGGTGCCCCGAAAGAAAAAACAATTGAATTAATAGAAAAAGCAGAAAGTCTAACTTACCAGTCAGAAGGGAGGGGGTTTTATACAGGAATATTTGGTATTTTTGATGGCGAACGAATGGATTCTGCGGTTTTAATTCGATTTATTGAGAAGAGACAAAACGATTTATCTTACAAAAGTGGTGGTGGAATAACCAGTAGGAGCCAATCAGAAAAAGAATATCTGGAAATGATTAGTAAAATATATGTACCCATGTTTTGAAACCATACGCTTTCATCAAGGTGAACACTTTTTGGTCGAGTATCATGACGAACGAATGAATCGCACAAGATTGAACTTGTTTCGAAGTAAAAATGATCTCAATCTGAATGCATTACTTTTGAATCCACCGAAAAGCTTAGATATTTTCAGGTGTAAGGTCGTCTATACTGACAAAATAATAAGTATCGAATACTTTCCATACGTACTTAGAAAACATTCCCTTATCGAATTAATTGAGGCCAATGAATTTTCGTATAATTATAAATTACTTGATAGAAGCTTTTTTGATAGGAACGTAGGAAAAAGTCCGGCAGATGATGTTTTATTTGTAAAGAATGGTTTTTTGACAGATTGCAGCTATTCCAATATAGTCTTATGGAATGGTAAAAAATGGCTAACTCCAGATTCCTGCCTTTTACCAGGAGTTAAAAGGAGATTTTTATTAGAAAAAGGAATAATTCACACAGCAAGAATCCATTGGACTGAAATTGGCAATTTTACAAAAATGGCATTTATCAATGCTATGCGTGATTTTGAGTATGTTTACCAATTAGGAACAAAATCCAATTTCTTGCATTTAAAACTAATCGAATGAGATATTTAAATTTTCTATGCTTACAATTGTTAATATCGATTACCAGCTTTTCACAAGAAAGATATTTTTATGCTGAATCGTTGGATTTGAATCCAACTGAGCTTAATACAGCTGTGAATTCGCAAAATTGGATAGATATAGATATGGATTCAGGTAAATATTCCGGAATTTTTCAGGGTTACAGATTTTCAGGAATTTTTATAATTAATAATGTTAGCAGCGGTTTCGTGAAGGGTTTTTCCTACCAGGTTGAGCTTGGTTACCTGCAAAGAGATGTTAACTTGGTGCCATCATATAATTTATTCACGAATAGCTTAGCACTTGCCAGTCGTTTCTATTTTTATCCTGATATTTTGGCATCACCCGAGTGGCATTTTATAGAAATTTCAATAAGTAACTCTCTTAACAAACTTTTTTTTATTAAGAAAAATTAGAATAAACATTTCTTAAAATATAAAATCAATTACAGTTAAGAAAATTCTTTTATATTTGCAGCATCTATCCAGTGGCCTTACGCCCGGATTGATTTATAAAGACGAGGGGAGAGAATAGGCTCAACGAACCCCGGGCAACCTACAGAATATCATTCGTAAGGTGCCAATACCTACCCACTATGCCGCCAAAAGGCTTTTGGGACTTATAAACCAATCAAAATAATCTGATTAAAGGTTGGTTTGTTATCCGAAAATCGGAACATAAGGCATTTTGCTTTGTGCTTATTTACTATTTTTCAAACCTTAAAAAAAATGAAATTTGAGACTCTTCAGCTTCACGCCGGTCAAGAAATTGATTCTGTAACTCAATCGAGAGCAGTACCAATATACCAGACCACGGCCTATCAATTTAAAAATTCGGAGCATGGTGCCAATTTATTTGCACTAAAAGAATTTGGGAATATCTATACCCGAATAATGAATCCTACAAACGATGTATTCGAGAAAAGAGTAGCAGCATTAGAGGGAGGAGTTGCTGCTTTGGCTACTGCTTCCGGGCATTCGGCTCAATTTTTGGCAATTAACAATATTACCACAGTAGGTGATAACTTTGTTACCAGTTCTTTTTTATACGGAGGTTCGTTTAATCAGTTTAAAAACTCCTTTAAAAACATAGGAGTGGAAGCCCGATTTGCAAATGGAAATGATTTGGACAGTTTTGAAACCCTTATAGATGAGAAAACTAAATTGCTTTATGTAGAAACAATAGGTAATCCTGGACTTCATACACCTGACTTCGAAGGTTTTGCAGCTCTTGCCAAGAAATACGATTTACCCTTATTTGTAGACAATACATTTGGTGCAGGTGGGGCAATATGTCAACCTTTGAAGCATGGAGCACATGTGGTAGTATCTTCTGCAACCAAATGGATAGGAGGTCATGGAACCAGCATGGGAGGGGTAATTGTAGATGGAGGTACTTTTAACTGGGGCAATGGAAAATACCCACAATTTACTGAGCCTTCAGCGAGTTATCATGGTTTGGTAATGAATGATGTTTTTGGAATAGGTGGCCCTTTTGGTAATATTCAGTTTATTATACGGTGCAGGGTAGAAGGTTTACGTGACTGGGGGCCAGCACAGTCTCCCTTTAACTCCTTCTTGTTGATTCAGGGACTTGAAACGCTTTCACTCCGAATTGAGAGGACGTGCGAAAACGCCATGGCACTTGCTAATTGGCTAGCCGAACATAAAGATGTTGAATCGGTATCTTATCCTGGCTTAAGTAATCACCCCACACACGAATTAGCCCAAAAATATTTAACAAGAGGCTTTGGAGGAGTGTTGTCATTTAATTTAAAAGGAGATAGGTCACGAGCTGAGAAATTCGTGAATTCATTAAGCTTAATAAGTCATTTGGCAAATGTAGGTGATTCAAAAACCCTGATTATTCATCCGGCGAGTACCACACACTCTCAATTAACTGATGAAGAACAAAAAACCGCAGGTGTACATCCTAATCAATTAAGGATTTCGCTGGGAATAGAACATATCGATGATATCAAAGCAGATATCGAAGCAGCATTAAAAGCATAATTTAATTGGGGCAGGTCTTTATTCAGACCTGCCATATTATTTGAAGGAATGGAACATTTAAACTATAAACAATTCAAATCAGAAATGCCATTTAAGTTGGAAAATGGAGATTTTTTGCCTGAAATTGAATTGGCCTATACCACATACGGACATTTAAACGAGAAAAAGGACAATGTGATATGGGCATGCCATGCCTTTACAGGTAATGCCAATCCGGCAGATTGGTGGAGTGGATTGATAGGTGAAAAACGATTGTATAATCCACATGAACATTTCATTATTTGTGCCAATATTTTGGGTTCACACTATGGTAGTACTAACCCGTTGAGCATAAATCCGGATAAATCTGAGCCTTATTATCATGATTTTCCATTTTTAACCAACCGAGACGTTGTAAATTCTTTTGAGCTTTTGAGAGTTGAGTTAGGAATTGAAAAAATAAATACACTATTGGGTGGTTCTTTGGGGGGACAACATGCTTTGGAGTGGTCCATTATGCGGCCTGATTTATTTCAAAAGCTGATTTTATTTTCAACAAATGCATATCATTCACCATGGGGTATTGCTTTTAACGAGTCGCAAAGGATGGCTATTGAAGCCGATCCGAGCTGGAGAGAAAGTCATGCTAAAGCGGGAATTGAGGGAATGAAAATAGCCAGATCGATTGCATTATTATCTTATAGAAATTATCAGACATATAACCGTACCCAATCTAGAGACGAAGGACAGATTGATTTTTTTCGGGCGAATACCTATCAAAACTATCAGGGTGAAAAGTTACAAAGACGATTTAACGCATTTTCGTACTGGACGCTTTCGAAAATGTTTGATTCTCACGATGTAGGGCGTGGACGAATGGGCACAAAAGAAGCCTTAAGTATGGTAAAGGCCGATACATTGGTGATAGGGATAACTTCCGATCTGCTTTTTCCACCCGAAGAACAAAAATATATTGCCGAGCATGTTTCAGGGGCAACTTTTGTGGAGATTGATTCTACCTATGGTCACGATGGATTTCTAATTGAGTTTGAAGCCATGAGAAATGCAATCAAAGAATGGGAAAAGGGTTAATCTTTGAAAAAATTTGTTTTAATACCGTACTATCGACACTATGATTTCCAGGATACGCTATAATTTCTGCAGAAGCATTAATTATGATATCCTTAAGACTTTTACTAGCCAGCTCAGGAAATTGAATAATAAAGGGGTCTTGATTTCCATAAACATAAAAAACGTTTGTTTCTTTTATTTTAGCTATATCAAGAATGTCTGATATACCATTTGCAAAAAAGCCAGCCCAAAATATAAGATTTGTACATTTCCTATTTAATTGATTAAGCCACCTGGCAGCAGTAGCACATCCCTGTGAAAACCCTAAAATACTAAGATTGAATTTATTATTATTTAAAACTGTCTTTTCGAAAATCTGATTTAGAAAAAATAGATAATCCTGAGTTTCGTCGTCCTTCATGTCTTTTGTGATCCAACTAGCTCCTACTCGATTATAATTATCATTGAGGTAAAAGCGGCTGAGGCCTTCCGGAATTAGGATAAAAGTATCTTCCGACTCCAGGAATTCAAATTTCTTTCCAAAATAGGCACCCAACTGGCCAAAACCATGAAAAGCGACAATAACATGTCGGGTTTTATCGGAAAATTTGCCAATGGTGTAATATCGGCCTATTCGTTTGGTTTCAATTTTATTTTCAATCATAAATGGTTGATTCTTTTGTTCATAAACTGGCCCAATTCCAAAGCTTTAACTTTCAGGAAATCTGCTTTTTCTCCTTTGAAAAGTTCATCAATACTTAAAAACCAAAGGGCTAGCCAGCGTTCGAATTGGGCTGTTTTGATTGGTATTTCGCGGTTTTTTTCCAGATGAGCCCACATTAAACCCCCATTGTAGTTTTGAGAGTTAAATAGCCAGTTTTCCCAGAAATTGGTTGTTCTTTCCAGGTGTATTTTCCATTTATCTTCGGGTATTTTAAAATAAGGCGATAACTTGGGCTCTTTATGTACTTTTTCATAAAAAACATCAATTAATTTTTCAATATCAGCCCTGTTTTCTAAATCTTTTGACATAATAATAAAATATTTGTACAAGCTCTGGAGCCAGATAGACGTTTATATCTATATTTAAGATCATTTAGTAAACATGTCCAAAGCTCAATTACACTTTTTTTTGTTTTTAATTCTACTCGGCGGCTTTTCTGCATGCAAAGTACAGTCAAAAAAACAAGTAAGCAAAGCACCAGTAAGTGTTACCAAAACTACCAAAAAAGATGATAAGCCGTTCATAACGGCAATGAAATGTACGTATCAACTAAAAGATTCGAGTAGTTTACAAGTGTTTTATCAAATTGAAATTGAAAATTTTGATGAAACATGGAGAAACGATATAGCAGCTTTTGACAAGATATTCAGAACCACGTGGACGATTCAACCAGATGGCGGAGTAAAAGAAAAACTGAAAACAGCCAGATTGGCTTTTACACCTGAGAATACAACTATTTCAAATAATGACGTTTTCGTGAATTTTGAAATACCGAGGTTGCGTGAGTATAAACAGGTAAATTTTTTGATAGAATTTGCTGATTTGGAGGCGTCACGAAAATTTACGAATGAAACACTTATTGATAATTCCGGTGATCGTATAAATAATCGATATAGTTTATATAAGAATAACGAAAGTTATCCATCTTTCGATGCATTTTTGAAGTCGGGAGAATCCGTAACTGTGAAAAGTTTTTATGGGGAAAAAAAACAACTGTATTTGAAATATTACTCCACTGACAGTCCCCCAGCATTATCTCCAATGTCTACCACTAAAAGGTCTGATATTGAAGGGTTTAAAGATATGGGTACAGTTAGTATTACTACAAATGAACCCATTAAGTTAGAAAATAAAGGAACTTATGTGTTGTTAGAAGATAGTTCGAGATTAGACCATGGCTATGGTTTTCTGGTTGTAGAAGATATTTTCCCTAAAATGGCTAGAATAGAGGAAGTGAAAGAACCTCTCTTTTATATGAGCACCAATAAAGAAATTGAAAGCCTGAAAAAAGAGGCAGGAGCAAAAGCCTCTTTGGATCAATATCTGTTGGGAATTTCATCGGGTAATCAAACCCAGGCCCGACAAATTCTCAGAAGCTATTTCAAAAGGGTGGAAATGGCCAATAAGCTGTTTACCAATTACAAAGAAGGCTGGAAAACGGATCGCGGAATGGTATATATCATTTTGGGCCCACCAAGTAGAATTCAAAAAAGCGGACAAAGGGAAGTATGGTTATATGCACAGAATCAAAACCTCTCCGAAATTATTTTTAATTTTTATCGT
The DNA here is from genome assembly GCA_024645245.1 of Jiulongibacter sp. Taxonomy (GTDB): domain Bacteria; phylum Bacteroidota; class Bacteroidia; order Cytophagales; family Spirosomataceae; genus JAHEBN01. The sequence goes on from JAHEBN010000015.1 coordinate 25,501, forward strand.
AAACCCAACCAGTTTTCAGAAGACAATTATGAGCTGGTGAGATATCCCGAATATGGGGCCTTTTGGTACCCTTTTGTAGAAGCATGGAGAACAGGAAGCATTTTGGAGTAAAACCATTTCAGAAGAAAAACTTTGCGAAACCCTCAGTAAAACCAAACCCAATGGATTTGGTTTTCGGTGTTCAATCCGTTTCTGAATTATTAAGGTCGGAAAAAGACATAGAAAAAGTATTGATTTCGAAAGAATCATCTCATCCGGATATTGAGAAACTGGCAAATGCCAGAAATGTTTATGTTCAGAGGGTTCCTCCCGAAAAACTTGCACGGGTTACCAGTAAAAACCATCAAGGTGTTGTGGCGTTTGTTTCGCCGATTAATTATGCAAAATTAACTAATGTAATTGCCGATACTTTCGAAAAAGGAGAAGTTCCTTTGATATTGTTATTAGACAGACTTACGGATGTTCGGAATTTCGGAGCTATTGCCCGTACAGCCGAAGCCTGTGGAGTGCATGCTCTGGTGGTACCATCGAAAGGTTCTGTCTTAATAACTTCAGATGCTATGAAAACATCTTCAGGTGCATTAAGCCATATTCCTGTTTGTAGGGAAAATGATTTAAAACGTGCTTTGGAGGAATTGCAGATGAGTGGATTTCGGGTAGTTTGTTGTACCGAGAAAGCTGGTCAAAATTATTTTGAACAGGAAATGACTGGTCCTATAGCAATAATAATGGGATCGGAAGAAGATGGGATTTCGGAGGAATTAATGCTAAAAAGCGATTACCTGGTAAAAATTCCAATGCTTGGTAAAATTGCGTCTCTTAATGTTTCTGTCGCTACGGGAATAATTTTATATGAAGTAGTACGTCAAAGGTTAGCCTGATTCTCTTGTAAAAAGGAGTTATTTAATATTTTTTTGGACTCCATGGCCATTTTATAATAAGGTAAATTCATCGCATTTTTTAAAGCCTCCAGTTCGACAGATTTGTGTAAATCAGTTCCCAGAAATGTCACCATATCATGCCGGATCAGATACTCCGCTGATTCTTGAGAATGACGAGAATAATAGGCAAGTAATGAATTAATATTCACTTAAAAATTTTTTATCTTATCAAAATGTTTCGGCTCCTGAATTAAGTATGAATACCTTTGCGTATGAGCTAATAGGGGAATATATCCTCTTTTCTTCATTAACCCAACTGTTTCAAATACATGATTGCTGTTTTCAATGAAAGAGGTTTCAAATAGGATATAACTCTTAACGCTTCTCAGGCCAATAAGTTCTTCGGAATTTTCAAGTTTAGACGTGAAGTTATCGTCCAGGTAATATTCGGCACCAATCTCAATTTCAATTTTTAATTTTTCTTTTAAGATTATTTCTTGAAGGTGTTGGGTTTGATAATTTATTACATCTAAGGAGTTATCATAAAATCCGGACATTATGTGAGGCGTCAAAATTAATTTCTTGAAGCCCAGTTTAAAAAGCTCATAAATTAATTCCATAGCGTCATCTAAGGTACTTGGGCCGTCATCCAACCCGGGTAATAAATGAGAATGCACATCAACTCGCAAGTTGTGCCAAATCCTTTTAGGCTTAAAATTTCTGTTTCCTGTTTGCCGTACATGGTCTATTTCTGAAAGCATTATAAATTTGATTCCTCAGTACGTAATTCAAATAAATAATTCAGCTAAGACCATGCCAAGCAGTGACCGTTAAAAGAAAACTAATCTGATGGTAGTATTAAAAAAAAAGGAAGTAAAAATGTAAAAAATAAAGGCAGGTAGATTTGGAATTTATTATGCCAAATCCTTAGATATGGAATTAAAAGTTGGTAATAAACAATCTTTTTCTGTTACGATCGGATTTTTTATTCCCCACTCGATATTTAAATCAGGGTCATTCCATAGAATTCCTGATTCAGAAGCTTTATCATAAAAATTTGTGCATTTATAAGAAAATATGGAATCTTCTAGTGCTAAAAATCCATGTGCAAAACCTGTTGGAATGTAAAATAAATTTTGAAGTTCTTCTGTTAGAATTACTGTTTCATATTTACCGAAAGTTGGAGAATCAGTTCTAAGGTCTACTGCTACATCCAATACAGATCCTTTGATAACTCTTACTAATTTACCTTGAGCAAAAGGTGATTTTTGAAAATGTAGGCCTCTTAAGACACCTTTGATAGAAAAAGATTGGTTGTCTTGTACAAATTCATCGGGAATGCCATTTGCGGCAAAGCGTTCTTTTTGGAAAGTTTCCAGAAAAAAGCCTCTTTCATCTTTATAAATATCAGGGAAAATTTCTATTAAACCTTCAATCGCTGATTTTCTGAATTCCATTTTTTTGAATTATACTATTTAATTTGGCTTGCAAAATAGTTAGTATATTTTCATAAAAACAAAAGCCTTGAGCATTTTCCCTATTTTTGCGACACAAATTGAGAAATATGACCCGAACAGAGCTTTTTGATCAGATTCTAAAAAAGAAATCCTTTTTGTGTGTAGGATTGGATACCGACATTCATAAAATTCCTTCCTTCTTATTAAATGAACCTGATCCAATATTTGCTTTTAATAAATTAATAATTGAAAATACTGCAGAATTTGCGGTGGCGTATAAACCAAATATAGCTTTCTATGAAGCAATGGGGCCAAAAGGGTGGGAAAGTTTGCAAAAAACTATGGAAATTATTCCAAAGGAAATTTTTACAATTGCTGATGCCAAAAGAGGGGATATTGGCAACACATCCGGTTTATATGCCCGTACTTTTTTTGATAAAAAATCATCTGGTTTGGATTTTCATTCAGTTACTGTAGCACCTTATATGGGCAAAGATTCCGTCGTGCCTTTTCTGGAATTTAAAGATAAATGGGTAATAATTCTGGCCTTAACTTCTAATGCAGGAAGTCAGGATTTTCAATATTTTAGCAATGGTAAAAAAACGCTGTTTGAGGAAGTATTGAGTATTTCACAGGAATGGGGAAGTATTGAAAATACTATGTATGTAGTAGGTGCAACTCATGCAGAAGATATGCAACAGGTCAGAAGGTTAGCTCCAGATCATTTCTTATTGGTACCTGGTGTAGGTGCTCAGGGTGGAAGCCTGCATGATGTGGCCAAGTATGGCATGAATAGCACTTGTGGCTTATTGGTAAATTCTTCGAGAGGAATAATTTATGCTTCCAAAGATCTGAATTTTGGGCAAATTGCTGGTATTGAAGCTAAAAAATTACGGGATGAAATGGATATTTTACTCGATCAATACTTGGCCAATTAATTGTTAGTTAAAATGAAAGAAGATTTATTGTATTACTTATGGAAATTCCAAAAGTTTGATAAATTGGATTTAAAATCCACCAAAAACGAGACCATTCAGGTTTTAAGTACCGGTATTCAAAATTACAGTTCTGGTCCGGATTTTTTAAATGCCCGAATTCTGATAGATGAGATCGAATGGGCAGGACATGTAGAAATGCACATAAAAGCCTCTGATTGGTTGAAGCATAAGCACCAACAGGATAAAGCCTTTGACAATGTAATTCTTCATGTAGTGTGGGAATATGATGCTGATATCAAAAACAGATCCGGTGAAATTATCCCCACGTTCGAGCTTAAGGGTAAGGTTCCTTTAAGTTTCCAAAAAATGTACAATGAGTTAATAGATTCGAGAGATGAGATTCCTTGTTTAAATCAATTTTCTTCCATACCGGAAATTGTAAAAATTAATGCTATGGAAAAAGTTCTTATTGAAAGAATGGAAAGAAAGGCAAATGATGTATTGCAGAAATTATCGATGAATGGCGATGATTGGGAACAAACGGCCTTCGAAGTTTTGGCTGGTAATTTCGGATTTAAAATTAATAACGAAGCTTTTTTTAAACTCGCCCATCTACTACCTACTAAAATTCTTTCTAAACATAAAAATAATTTATTTCAAATCGAAGCTTTGCTTTTTGGTATGTCTGGCCTTTTAGCCGGCAAGGATGAATATTCGCGTAAACTTGTTGCCGAATTTGATTATTTGGCAGCAAAATATGGATTGATGAATGAAGTATTAAATGCTAATGAATGGAAATTTATGAGGGTAAGGCCGTCAAATTTCCCAACTTTAAGAATTGCTCAACTTGCTTCGATTATACATAGGCAGGAACATTTTTTCGCTCATCTAATTGCTACTGAATCCTACGAGAACTTTGTGAAATTATTAAGTAGCCATGTATCTGACTATTGGCAAAAACATTATCAGTTTGGGAAAATTACGGATAATCAACAGTCGGATATGGGTACTGGAAGTATAAATAATCTGATAATCAATACAATAGTTCCGATACTTTTCGCTTATTCCATTTACACAGGCGATATTGAATTAAAAGAAAAAGCTGTAGCTTATCTCGAAAACATTCCAGCCGAGAAAAACAGAATTACCAGATTTTGGAATAATTTGGGTTTTAAAACGACCAATATGTTTGAAACACAGGCTTCTATTGAACTATACAATAATTATTGCAGCAGAAATAAATGCCTTAATTGTCAGATCGGAATTGAGATATTGCGAGGCTAATTTTTATTGATAATACTTACACCGGCTGCCAGAAAAATTAATCCCAAAAGGGTAGGGGCCAGTTTCTTAATTCCACTCACATCAAGACCCATTAATGTTTCGTTTGAACTCATAAATGCGTAGCACGCAAATAGTAGAATTATTACACCCAATAGAGTTAAGGCCAGCCCTATGTTCCTTTTAAATTTTCTATCTTGCATGTATTTGGTTTATATTAAAGGTTTTACAATTTTGAATCCAAGTTTTTTTCCTTCACTTACCATATATTCATAAGCCTCGGGAAGGCTATTTGGAATGGTACCTTCTAATATAGCTTCCCGTATTGCCATTTTTATAATACCTACATCGCGGGAAGGTCTCAATTCAAAAGCCTCCATTATCATTTCACCACTTATTACAGGTTGAAAACTACGTAACTTGTCTTTTTCTTCCAATTCGATAAGCATCTCCTCTACTTTGTCGAAATTTCCGAGGTATTTCCGAACCCGGTTAGCATCTTTGGAGGTTATATCAGCCCGGCATAGTTTCATTAGATCTTCCAAATCTTCTCCGGCATCTACCAAAAGCCTTCTTAAGGCAGAATCTGTAATTCCTTCCTTTGCCAGAGCTATTGGTCTTAGATGCAACCTAACCAAATTTTGTACTTTACGCATTTTATGGTCTAAGGGTAATTTCATTTTCCTGAAAATACCTTTTACCCACCTGGCACCAAGTTCTTCGTGACCATGAAATGACCAACCTACTTGCTGACTGAATTTCTTAGTCGCAGGTTTGGCAATATCATGAAGTATCGCCGCCCAACGAACCCAGAGGTCATCTGTACTAACACAAATATTATCCAAAACCTGCAGAGTATGGTAAAAATTGTCTTTATGGCCTTTCCCGTCACGCGTTTCAACACCTTGAAGAGCAACTAATTCGGGGAAAATTAACTCAAGAAGACCCGAAGAATAAAGTAGTTTAAAACCGTAAGAAGGTACTTTTGTTAGAATTATTTTGTTGAGTTCATCACTAATTCTTTCCTGCGAAATAATCGAAATCCGATCTTTCATGGAAGTTAAGGCTTCAAATGTAGCCCCATCAATATCAAATCCAAGTTGTGTGGCAAATCGTACCGCTCTTAGCATTCGCAGGGGATCATCAGAAAAGGTAATACCCGGTTCTAAAGGAGTTTTTATCAATTTTTGCTTTAAGTGATTTACTCCATCGAACGGGTCTATTAATTTTCCAAAACTATCACAGTTTAATGAAATGCCCATGGAGTTAATGGTAAAGTCACGCCTGTTCATGTCGTCGGCCAAGGTGCCATCTTCCACAAGGGGTTTGCGGGAGTCTGATCGGTAAGATTCTTTTCGGGCTCCTACAAATTCCAGATCATAGTCATGAAAAGGTATTTGTGCGGTGCCGAAATTTTTATAAACATTCAATTTGAAATCTCCATCCAGAATCTGCTTAACCCGCTTCGCAAGTTCAATTCCGCTACCTACACACACGATGTCGATATCTTTATTAGGCCTGTTGAGCATTAAATCACGCACATACCCACCAATGACATAACACTCCAGTTTGAGCTCGTCTGCAGCCTGAGAAATGATTTTGAAAATGGGTGCTTTATCTAGTTCGCTACTGAAATTCAATAAAAATTGCTTTAGAAATGCAAAATTAACAATTCTACCTCAGCTTGTCGAAATAATCACTTTTTTCACTTGAGGAGGTTTAAAATATACTAAATACAGACCGCTAATGGAATATCCCATTTTAATGAATAAGTTTCCATATTCCTTAATTTGAGATTCATGTTTTTCATGGTAATGCCCTGTTTTATAATCAATTATAAATACGCCATCTCGGCCAATTACCACCCTGTCTGGTCTTTTAAAATCTTGATTTTTTTCTAAGATATCCTGTTCAGTAATTACTCTGTTGCCTTGCTCATACAAATTTTTAAGTTCCGGTAAATTTAAAATTGATATGGCTACTTCTCGAATTTCGTGAATGTCTTCGGAGCTTATTTTCCCTTGCCTCAAAAGCTTCTGTAGGGCTATGTCCAAATCGTCCTTAAATTTAATTAGTGAGAACAAATCATGATATAAGGTTCCTGTTTGTGTAGGACTTTCTGATTCGAATTCAGAAAATTGTTGATTTCGGAATGCTATATTACCCATATTATCCTGACTGTAGATATTTGTTAATTCAAATATACCCCCTGGTTTTTCTTTTTCTTTAGCCAGATATTTTTCACCTTCATTTAGAATAATTTTCCCAACATTTGGATAGTTTTTATAGGCTAAAAAGTTAGTAATAAGTGCATAAACTGATTCTTCTTTACTTTGATATGGTGCTGTAGAAAAGATATAAAGCCTCTCTGTTGGTCTGGTTAAAGCCACGTAAAGTAAATTAATAGATTCCAGTTCAGTAGCCTGCAAGTCACTGTTTTTTTGTATAGCCAGTTCTGTTTTATCCAGAATTTTCAAAAGGCCCATCCGGCATGCATTTAGTTTTCCGGTATCACTAAATAATTCAGGATAGTTAAATTCCCCAAGGCTGTACCAAATTTTACTCCCAACCTTAGGTTTAAGCGACCAATTGGCATAAGGTAAAATTACTACCGGGTATTCCAGACCTTTGGCTTTATGAATGGTGCTTACTGTCACCGCATTATTTTGAGTAAGGGTAAGAGCCAGGCTTCCTGATGATTCATCCCATTTTTTAAGAAATAGACCCAAACTCCTGCTATTTCCTTTGATAAAATTATCAATGAAATCTAAAAAAGTGAAGACATATGGTAAATCAGACGGATTTTTAAAAATCCCGGTTTTGCTGCATACGCTTTCTGTAATCTGATATATGTCATAAGCAGCAAATAGCTCGGGGTTTATTTCAATTTCAAAAAAAGCAAATATTTCCTTTAGTCCTTTGTTTTTTAATTCTGCCAAAATTTCTGGTGCTGGGAAATTTAATCCCTGGTATTTGCAAAAAAGTAAAATAGTTACTGCTTTTAATTGATTGTCGTTCGGAGCATGGTAATACCTTAAAAATGCAACTAAAAAAGAAATAGCTGAATTGTTTTTTAATAACAATGAGTCAGATGAAACAACGGGGATACCCATTTCGAGTAGGGCTTCAGCTATTTTTATAATGTGATTTTTCTTTCGGGAAAGAATTGCAATATCACCGTATTGAAAGCCATCAAGAAGGCATTTAGTTAAGGTATTTTTTATTTGATCTAAATGCCATTCATCATCTTCCGGTTTTTCACCTTCTTCAGGCAAATTGATTTCAATATGTGCCCCCTTACCTGAGTTTTCGGGCATTTGTTGAACAATATCTACAAAGGCCGACTTTACCAATGCATTTAAGGTATTTTCGGATATTTGAGTGAAAAAATCATTATTGAATTTTACAATCTCTGATTTGCTTCGAAAATTGTATTGTAAAGGCTTCTTTTCAATAAAACCAGACACAAATTCGAGAGTTTCTTTTTGAGAATTGGATAGAGATGAATTTTCCGACAATTTATCCGTTTCCCGATTCATCAGGTGTATCATTAATTCTACTTTGCCCCCACGCCAGCGATAAATGGATTGCTTTGGATCACCCACAATCAGGTTGAAAAAACCTTTTGCCAAAGCATTTTCAATGAGAGGTAGCATATTAAAATATTGAATATCCGAAGTGTCCTGAAATTCATCAATCAATATATGATTATATCTTTCGCCCAATCTCTCAAATATATAGGGTGCAGGTTCATCGGAAATGAAGCTCAGAATACGTCGGTTAAAATCGGATAAAAGCCCTTGTTGATTTTCAAAAAGTATTTTAAAAAATTCCCGCCTGATTTCAGAAAGCAAGGCCTGACTATAAAGTTCTTTTTCTACTTCGGTTAAAATCAGGTATTTCTGATTTTCTTTTAAATCGATTAATTTATTATAAATGAAAGTGAGTTCAGGTTTTACATAATCAATTTGATTGTTGCCTTTTTTAGGATACCAGCTATCTTCATTAATGGTTTTAATAACAGTTTTGCCAGGTATATTTTCGGCAAATATTAAGCCCGGATTCTCAATTAATTTTTGAAAAAATATTCCAATTCCCCCACTTTTTCCTTGAAAATCTTCCGGGCTTATTCCGGCATTGGTATATATATTCACTGCTTTAGAGGCCAATTCTTGTATTTGCTCTAAAAACTCGTTTCGGAATTTTCTTATTTTCTTTTTAAAATTCAGGAAATCCGCTGGTTTCAAGTGATTATTACTTTCCATCAGAAAATAAAACTGATCATTGAATCCATCATTTGCAAAATCGGCCACGTCAGGAATCAGTCTTTGCCAGCTTTTATTTTCCTCAACTTTTTCAAATGCAAAAGCGGTAATTATTTCAGTAATTTCCGGGTATTCCTGCTGTCCTATTTTTTCAAAAATCTTCTCAACGGCATTCAAAAGAATGTTTTTTTGATCTAAAACAACTTCATAATTAAAAGGCAGATTTAGGTCAGGTGCGAATGTCTGCACTAATTGGTTGACAAAACTGTCGATCGTTTTTACATGAAAATCTCCGTAGTTTTCAATCAGCTTATAAAAAATAGTATGTGCCCGATTTCGTAAACTTTCCGAATTGAGGAGAGGGCTATTAGATAATATGTTGAGTTCAAGTGCCTGGGTCTTTGGTGATTTAGGGCATATGCCTGCCAGTTCTTTTAGAGCATCTAAAATCCTTTGTTTCATTTCTGCTGCGGCATCATTGGTAAAAGTGACAGCCAGAATATGTTTATAATAATCGGGTCGGGTGCTGCCAAGCAAAAGTTGTAAATACTCCTGCGTAAGCATAAAAGTTTTACCTGATCCGGCAGAAGAACTGTAGATTTTATATTTGGTAGTATTCACTTGTCAGATAGTCCTGATTAGAATCTAAAATTAAGATTTAAAATTCATTTTCCTTGGTAATGCTTGCTTATCATGTTTAGTTTTGTAGATATAAGTAATGCTCAGAAACAAATGTCAGGTATCAGAACTTCATTTCTATTATTAAGTTTAGTTTTAATTACTTCAGGTTCTTTTGCACAGTCAAAAAACGGGACCATTCGTGGCCAGATTACCGATCATATAAATGGGCTACCCTTGGCCGGAGTTACAGTTTCAATACCAGACGAAAATCTAAATAAAATTACAGATGATAATGGTGAGTTTCGATTTGATGCAGTACCTGTCGGACGTTTAGAATTAATTATCACTTCAGTAGGATACAAAAAAGTAATACTAAAAGAATTGGTTTTGGAGAGTAGTACTGAGTTGCTGGTTAATCAGTCTTTAGAATCGTCTCAGAATATTTTAGAACAGGTAGTTGTAAGGGCTGCTACTCCTAATATGTCGGGTGCAATGACGAGTATTCAAAGTATAACAACCGAGCAAATTTTTCGTTACCCGGCAACTTTTTTTGATCCTGCACGCTTAGCTTTTTCATTTCCGGGCGTTGCTAATACAAATGATCAGGCAAATGGGATGAGTATCCGTGGCAATAATCCCGCTACATTACAATGGAGATTGGAAGGTATGGAAATTGTAAATCCAAATCACCTGAGTAATGCGGGCACTTTTAGTGATCAGCCGAGTGCTAATGCAGGTGGGACTAATATGCTATCTGCACAAATGCTTGGAAATATGAATTTTCTTACCGGGGCTTTTCCGGCAGAATACGGTAATGCAATAGGAGGAATCATGGATATGCGTCTCAGAAAAGGCAACAATCAAAAATACGAGCATAAGGCACAAATTGGTCTCATAGGTGTGGATTTAGCATCAGAAGGCCCAATTAATAAATCAAAAGGAAGTAGTTATTTGGTTAATTACCGGTATTCTTTTACCGGGTTGCTGGCATTAGGAGGTATAACATTTGGTGGTGAAGCAATTACATTTCAGGATATTTCATTTAACCTTAGTTTCCCAAATAAAAAGCTGGGTGATTTTAACTTATTCGGAATAGGCGGGAAAAATTCGAATGAATTTGCTTTTTCTCCTGAAGACGGCCAATCGCCAGAAACGATAAAAGATTTATATAATATCGATTATTTTGGTAAAATGGGAGCTGCCGGAGTTACACATAAGAAAAATTTCAATGAGAATCTTTCCTGGAAAAATACATTGATATGGTCGGGTTTAAAAAACGACAGAACTCAATCAGCCAATTCTTACTCAAACTTGCCGCTTGTTGCGTTTCAAAACAGGAATTTATCTTCAAGACTCTCATTTTCAAGTATTCTGAATAGTAAGCTTGCCGAAAATGCTTCTTTAAAAGCCGGAGTGTATATCACCCAAAGTACGGATAGTTTGTATGCAAGCATAGAGCAAGTCTCCACATCATTTAAAAGTGTAATTCTGCAGCCTTTTGTGCAGTTCGAAAGTAAATTAGGAGAACGTTCAGAATTTGTTCTTGGACTTCATAATTTGAATTATACCTATAATAATACCCATACATTGGAGCCACGAATCTCATATGCATACAAAATCACCATAAAGGATGCTGTGCATTTAGCTTATGGTCTCCATTCACAATTGCAAAGCCCTTGGGCATATAGTTTGAAATCGGCTGGTAACAATAACCTGGATTTGAAGCCATCACTTTCGCAACAGGTTGTTTTTAATTTCCAACATGATTTTAACGCCTCCTATATTCGAACCGAATTCTATTACCAATCGCTGGAAAACCAATTACAGGTTGCCGACAAGCTGAGTACCTTTAATTACTATTCCGGAGTAAATGTTTCAGATTATACGCTTCGTAACAAACTAAATAATGCTGGAAAAGGAAGGAATTATGGAGTTGAACTGGCCTTTCAGAAATACTTGGATAACGGAATTTTTGTATTGACAAATCTTACTTTATACAAATCTGAGTTTTCCAATCAAAACGGAAGTTACAGCGACGGAAAATACAGTGGTAATCACATATTAAATCTTACATTAGGTAAAGAGTGGGAGGTTTCGAAATCAAGAATTATTGGGGCAAATTTGAGGGTGATATGGATGGGAGGTTTCCGCGATTATCAAATTGATCTTGCAAAATCTCAACTGGCAAACACTACTATTTTTGATTATAGTAATCCACTTAGTGTAAAATATCCTGATTATTTCAGACCCGACATTCGGGTTTATTTTAAGAAATCAAAGACCAAATTCAATAGAATGTGGTCTTTGGATATTCAAAATGTCGCAGGTTACCAAAATGTTGCGTTTGATTATTACGATGCTTTTCAAAGTAAAATTGTTCGTAAAAACCAACTGGGAATGATACCCATGCTCAATTACCGTTGGGAGTTCTAAGCCGAATAATCTTATTTTTTCTTACCGTGCATATCTGAATCCTGAACAGATAAGTGTATGCTTTCAATCTGATTAGAAGAATTTCTGATAAATTTTGCAGTGCCGCCGTATCCTTCTATTTCGTATACATCTTTCTCTTTCGTAGGATTAAGAAATGCACTTCCTGCGTCGCTAACGGCATAAAGTCTGTTTTCGTTTAAGCTAATACTTAATTCATCAAAAGGTGCATTTTCGAAGGAGTAATTACCCAGCAGGTCGTTTATTCTTTCCATTTCCTTTTTGCCGTTCATTTCCATACCCTGAAACAAAACTTTCATATCCGATACTTCTCCGGCATTATTACGGATAAATTTGATGGTAGATGAATAATTGGGTTCGTAAAACTGATCTATTACACTTGTGGGTTGTAATGGGCCTTTCCCCACATTCTCAGCTTCTGCCATTAATTGGTCATTTTCATTGCTTACTTTTACACCGCTTAAGTCACCATTTTCAAATTTGTAATTTCCTGCGTAATCGTCAAGTTCAGGTAATATTCGGGTTCCGATTATTTCTTCACCGTTTATTTTAAGTAGTTGAGATCTCACAATTTTATTCTCATCTCTTATGAAATTTATTTTTGCTTCATAACCATCAACCTCAAAAGTATTTAATTCATCTGTTGATAATAGTGCTGCTTTTCCTTGTCCTACGGCTTCGCCCATCAATTTGCCATTTTCAATATTTACAATTATTTGCTCGAACGGGGCATTACTTACTTGGTAAGTTCCGGTATACTCCAATAGGTTAATATCGTTTTGGGCAAAAGATTTAGAGGTAATAAATGTGATTAAAAAAAGAGCTGCCAGTTTTTTCATCTTTTAGTATTTGGTTTTTGTTGTTAAAAAAGAAAATTTCTCCAAAATAAATATTTTACGTGTAATTAAAATAATACAAATGCTGTGCTGCAGTAAGAATTCCTATTTTTGCAAAAAATACCTTAGAAATGGCTAAAGTGACCGAGCATATTGCAAAAGCAAATGGTAAAACTTTATTTTCAATAGAAATTATACCTCCGGCAAAAGGGGCACGTTTGAGCGAATTAATGGATGCCGTTGAACCCATGATGGAGCTAAAACCTCCGTTTATTGATGTTACTTATCACAGGGAAGAATATTTCAAAAAGAAATTAAGTGATGGCACCGAAAAAGTAATAAGTACCAGAAAAAGACCAGGTACGGTAGGTATTTGTTCAGCCATCATGCATAAGTTTAAAGTTGATCCGGTTCCTCATGTGCTCTGTGGAGGTTTCACAAAAGACGATACGGAAGACTTGCTGATAGATTTGAATTATTTAGGTATTGAAAATGTAATGGCTTTACGTGGAGATATTGCCAAACCTTACGATACATTTAAAGCAAAAAAAGAGGGACATTTATTTGCCTCAGATCTGGTAAAGCAGATAGAAAAAATGAACATGGGGAAATACCTGCATGAAGACAGTGAATACCTCAATAAATCAAATTTTTGCATAGGAGTAGCTGCTTATCCGGAAAAACATTTTGAGGCGGATAGTTTAGATATAGACTTTGAAAATCTAAAAAATAAAATTGATCAGGGTGCTGATTATATTGTAACTCAAATGTTTTTCGATAATCAGAAGTATTTTGAATTTGTGAAGAAATGCCGGGAAAATAACATTCATATTCCAATTATACCCGGCCTAAAGGTTTTAGCAACCAAAAAACAACTGGAGATTTTGCCTAAATTGTTTTACCTGGGTATACCGGATGATTTAAAAAAAGCTGTTGAAAAAGCGGAAGATGATAAAGCCATAAAAGAAGTAGGAGTAGAGTGGTGCGTGCAACAATGCAAAGAATTAATGGAATTTGGTGTTCCGGCATTGCATTTTTATACTATGAGTAAGTCAAAAACTACAATGGCCGTTGCTAAACAAGTCTTTTAAATTCATTCATGTAATTAAAAAGCATCGTTTTTGGCGATGCTTTTTAATATAAAGATCAAAAAAAATATCAAGCACTAATTTCTTCGAATTCAATACTTGTGTTTCCACCGGTTTCGAAGCTCACTAATTCTAGCTCAAAATTAAGGTTCTTGCCTGCCATTGGATGATTGGCATCTAATTTAACTTTTGTTGCCGAAACTTCTAAGATTACAACAGGTACTTCCTGTTGGCCGTTATGCATATTTAACACACCGCCAACTTCCAAAGGAATTTCGGCAGGGATATCCAATCTATTGAAATCAAAAATCATTTCGAGGTTTGATTCACCATATGCATCGGCTGCAAGAATATGAATTGTTTTCTTTTCTCCTGGTTTCATTCCCATTACACCTTCATCGAATCCTTTGATAACCATACCGCTACCAGCTTCGAACTCTAATGGTTCTCTACCTTCTGAACTATCGAAAACCGATCCGTCATCAAATGTTCCTTTGTAATGTACTCTGATGCTGTCGCCTGTTTTTACCACTTTTTATTTTATTTAATTTAAGAAATTTTTTGTTTACTTTTTAATAGAAACTAAGAGCGACTTTTGTGCGATATATTAATAACTTTTTAATATGCTCTTGCAAAAAGCACTCTTCTTTCTGATGGTTTACCTGTTAAAATACACTTTCCATTTTCAACCGGAGAATCGAAAGGTATACAACGAATGGTCGCTTTTGTAAGTTCCTTTATTTTCTCTTCTGTTTCGGGGTTTCCATCCCAATGAGCCATCAGAAAACCACCTTTTTCCAGTTGATCTACAAATTCATCCCAAGTGTTAATTTCGAATGTATTTTCTGATCGCATCTTTAAGGCTTTAGTATATATACTTTGCTGAATATCAGAAAGTAAATTATTAATATAAGCCGCCACTCCTTCAAATGGAACCTGAAATTTTTCTAAAGTATCCCTTCTGGCAATTTCAATTACACCGTTTTCTAAATCCCTCATTCCTACAGCAACACGAACTGGTACGCCTTTTAACTCATATTCTGCAAATTTCCACCCTGGTCTGGACTGATCATCATCGTCATATTTTACTATTACACCCAGACTTTTCAGTTCATTAATGACAGGCTGAATTCGTTCGGTTATTTCAATTAACTGTTCTTCGCCTTTATAAATCGGTACAATTACCACATGAATAGGAGCAAGCTTTGGGGGTAAAACCAAACCCTTATCATCAGAATGCGACATAATCAAGGCACCCATTAATCGGGTACTTACACCCCAAGATGTACCCCAAACATATTCAAGCGAACCAGATTTGTCTTGAAATTTCACATCAAATGCCTTTGCGAAATTTTGGCCTAAAAAATGAGATGTTCCGGCCTGCAAAGCTTTTCCATCTTGCATCATGGCTTCAATGCAGAGTGTGTCTTCTGCACCGGCAAATCTTTCGTTTGCGGTTTTACTACCTTTTATAACCGGCATGGCCATCCATTCTTCGGCAAATGTTGCGTAGATTTCAAGCATTTGACGAGTTTCGTCTAAAGCTTCTTGTTTGGTTGCGTGGGCAGTATGGCCTTCCTGCCACAAAAATTCGGTTGTTCTTAGGAAAATGCGTGTTCGCATCTCCCAACGTACCACATTGGCCCATTGATTAATCAGAAGTGGCAGGTCCCGATAAGATTGTATCCAGTTTTTATACGTACTCCAGATAACCGTCTCCGATGTTGGTCTTACAATAAGTTCTTCTTCCAGTTTCGCC
>JAHEBN010000293.1 GCA_024645245.1 Jiulongibacter sp.
CTGGCTTTAACTCATCAAAAGCATAACCTCCGTCTTCATCTGTTGAAACCACTTTTTCTTTTTTCGAAATTAACACAGCAGTAATACTCACATTCTTTAATGGCTTTTTGGATTCAGCATGTATTACCATTCCATTTAATTCGTCTTTTTTGCCTTTTCCAGGATCTGTATTTCCGGTATTCGCATTTACTGCAACAAATCCAAAAATAGAAATCGTCAATATTAAAAGTTTGTGTTTCATCTGCTTTCCTTTTTGGTTTACAAAATTATCGTTCCACTATGTTTAAACTGAATGCTATCAATAAAATTATATCATTTTAATGGGATTTGCCAAACCGTCCATAAACTCTTTCCATACATTTTTGACAATATCCCCTGCTGGCAAAATATCATTAACCAAAGCACTAATTTGGCCAATTTCTAACTCCCCCGCATCTAAATCACCTTCAAACATCCCTTTTTTTGCCCTTGCTCTACCTAAAATAGCGGCTAATTCATCTACCGTTGTTCCTTTTTTCTCCGCCTCATCAATCTGCTTAAAAAAATCATTTTTAATTAATCGAACTGGCGTAAGCTGTTTCATAGTCAACTGTGTATCACCTTCACCAGCATTGATTACAGCTTTTTTAAAATTCAAATGTGATGAAGCTTCTTCACTTGCTACAAATCTACTGCCCATTTGTACGCCTTCCGCTCCCAGTACCATTGCTGCTAGCATTTGCTTTCCATTTGCAATGCCACCTGCAGCTATTACAGGTATTGTTACAGCCCCGGTTACGACTGGAATAAGCACCATTGTAGTTGTTTCTTCTCTTCCATTATGACCTCCGGCTTCAAACCCCTCAGCCACAATAGCATCACATCCTGCTTCTTCAGCCTTCTTTGCAAACTTTGAAGAACTTACCACATGCACAACTGTAATTCCATTTTCTTTTAAGACGCTGGTCCAGGTTTTTGGGTTACCGGCCGAAGTAAAAACTATTTTAACGCCTTCTTCAATAAGAACTTCAATATGCTTTTCAATATCAGGGTACAGTAAGGGTATATTTACACCAAAGGGACGAATAGTTGCTGATTTGCATTTACGGATATGCTCTCTTAAGACATCCGGATACATCGATCCGCTGCCTATAATGCCTAATCCTCCCGCATTACTTACAGCACTGGCTAATTTCCAGCCGCTGGCCCAGATCATTCCACCCTGGATGATGGGATAGTTTATACCAAAAAGTGTTGTTATACGATTAGAGAATTGAATCATACGTCTTTATTCAAAGTGAATTAGTAACAATAAAGATAATTGAACCTGAAAAAGAAACCAGTACCTATCCCAAATCAATGCTTGTATTATCTCCAATATTCAACGAACGGGATTCGCCGCGGAGATTAGTATCACTCCCAATTACAGAATCATCCAATACAATATCAAATAAATTTGAAAAGGAGCCTATAATTGAATCTTTAACTATTGAACTATCAATAATTGCATTTTCGCCTATTGTAACATTAGGACCAATAATCGAATTTTTTATATTACAACCCGCACCAATACTAACAGGTTGCACAATAACTGTATTTTCAAACTGATTTGGATCTGTATTTACCGCAAATTTTTTAAGCAAGGTTGCATTTGATTCCAATAAGGTTTCCTTTCGTCCACAATCAAACCAGTTTTCTACTTTAAATGATTTGAACTTTGATCCCATTTTAATCATGCAATCCAATGCATCGGTTAAACTGAATTCGCCATGACTTCGGAGACCTTCACGGATATTGCTTTCGAGGCATTGAAACATTTGTTCTGTTTC
Organism: Jiulongibacter sp.; assembly: GCA_024645245.1. Lineage (GTDB taxonomy): Bacteria > Bacteroidota > Bacteroidia > Cytophagales > Spirosomataceae > JAHEBN01. The sequence goes on from JAHEBN010000293.1 coordinate 1,809, forward strand.
TTTTATTTTATACACACCCACCAAGGCCATATTGGATTTTGGAATTTGAGGCTTTTCCACTACCCTGCTAATGAATCCATTCTCATCAATTTCTGCAACACCAAAATCTCTGGGGTCATCTACTTTTCTTACACCGATCATTGAAAAAGGACTGTCAACCACTTCCTGAATATTGTACTCACAAATTGTATCGCCGAGTACAACAAATACTTCTTCCTGGTTTACTAATGTTCTGGTAAGGCGAATTGCATGTCCCACACCCTGTCTGTCGATCTGATGTACATAATGTGCTTTTATTTCCGGGTACTTACTTTTTACAAAATCCTGAATCTTATCTCCCAGATAGCCAACGATGAAAATAAATTCATTAATGCCTGCAATTTTTAATTGATCAATAATAATTCCAAGAACATTTTTTCCGGCTAGCGGAATTAATGCTTTAGGCTGCGTATAACTATGTGGACGCAATTTAGTGCCTGCACCTGCTACTGGTATGATAGCTTTCATGTGTTTCTTAATAATGGTTTTGGCCACATGGAATTTGTAATTTCATTTAAATAGTTTACAGTCCATTAACTATGACCTGTGGTTGTTATCCGAAGGAATATAAATCCTAAGGAGGTTTACTAATCAAAAGCTAACGAAAGTAAGACTTTTACAATAAATAAAATATTAGGCCTTAAAAGCATTAACTACTTCTCCTATCTTATTTTTGCAGCGATATTATTTTTTGTGCCAGGCTACCGTGCTACTATCATCGTCTGTTGCAATCTAAAGGATTGGGATTTTTATTTCTTTCTGTGAAAGAAATAAAAAGACTCACTCTTCATCGTTAAATAATTAAAAGCATATGCAAAAAGACACTGTTTTATTCGACCTCATCAATAAAGAATTAGAACGCCAGCGTAACGGTATTGAGTTAATCGCTTCTGAAAACTTTACTTCCTTTCAGGTGATGCAGGCAATGGGTACTGTGCCTACCAATAAATATGCAGAAGGTTATCCTGGAAAAAGATATTATGGGGGATG
>JAHEBN010000016.1:0-31740 GCA_024645245.1 Jiulongibacter sp.
AGGTTGGGAAAAGTGCTTCCGAGTATTTACTTGGCACCAAAACCTGATAAGGTCTTTTGGCTCTTTCTTCCTTGCTCATTTCATAACCCGGAATAAATATTGTGGTGTCACCTGAAGCAAATGTTAAACTTGCTTTTGAATCATCAAATGCTGATTTATACGTGCCAGGAAGATTACTTTTCCAGGTATCACGGAAAGTTTTCTTGTAACGTGAGTCATTGGTTCTATCTGCAAAACAAACATCAATTAAATAAGATGTCGGTCTTAATCTTTTGAACGGACGACCATAGAATACATCACGCTGCATACCCGCTTGAACATCATACTGCATACCGAAGAACAGGTGAAGGTTGTTTCCACCATTTACAGCTCCCGTATTATTTGTAAGGTTAGTCAAAGGGTCAGATGTATACTGTACAGCAAATACCACTTCTGAGTTTTTCTGATTATTTTCATCAAAAACACTGGCAAAATCGCTTAATAGCTTAAAACCATAATTATTAACTACACTCTGACATAAAGCCGCAGCTTTTGAAAAATCATCCCCAGCTTTTGAAGACGAATAAGCCTTAGCCAAATATACTTTAGCCAATGCCATTTCGGCAGCTGCTTTGGTTGCTCTTCCGTATTGACTTTGCGAATTAGGCAAAGCTGCAATTGCGTCGGTAAAATCCTTTATAATTGCATTATACATATCGGCTTCAGAAGCTCTGGAAGTGGCCTTAGTAGGAGCTAATGTTTCTTCCAATCTTAAATCCACTCCACCATATTGCTGGAAAAGAATGAAATAATATTGTGCTCTTAAAAATTTCGCTTCACCAACTCTTACTGCTTTTATTGCATCAGCAACTGTAGACTCAGGTGCTCTTCCAATTATAGCATTACAGGTATTGATACCACGGTATAATTCATCCCATACATTTCCTAAATAATCCACGGTTGGGTTCATTTGGGTATCGTAGAAATGAAAACCTTTGTAACCTCCATCTGCACCCGTTGCATAAATATCGGTTCCGTACTCCGTAAGAGTAAGTCCTTGCTGGGTACCATAAAAATAACGAAGTGTTGAGTATGCTGCATTCACAGCATCATCGAAACCTTTCGGTGTATTGACATAAGCATTACCAATACCCGAAACTACTGTTTCGTCCAAAACATTCTTACAAGACTGTCCGGTGAATAACAGAGCGGCAATGGCCAAAACTCTAACCGGGTTTTTAATTATATTCATATTTTTCATTGTAAATAATGTGATTAAAATTAGAATCTGGCGTTCAGACCGAATGTGATAACTTTCGTAGCTGGAGTTACGCCGCTATTAATAGTATTTCCTAAACCACTTGAGCCAGGAGCATTGGTATTAAGAGAAACCTCCGGATCTACCCCGTTGTATTTCGAAATAAACTTAGCCCAGATTTTTGGCTGCTGAATGCTGGTGTAAAATCTCAATGATTCCATTTTTAATTTGCTAGCAATATTCTGATTAAAAGTATAACCAAAGTTTATGTTACGTAATTTAACAAAGGATCCATCGTAGTAAATAAGCGTGGTATTGAAAACCGGAAACTCCTGCGTACTTTTTGGTTGAGGAAACTCATTAGTTGGATTTACAGGAGTCCAGTAATCCACTTTAATCTGCTGATATCTACCGGCAAGGGCATTGTTATCCCGATGGAAACCACTAACAATGGTGTTACCAAAACGACCAAATAGGAAGAACGAAAAGTCAAAGTTTTTGTAGTTAAACCGGTTGGTCATACCAGCAGAAAACTTTGGAATATCAGACCCGATAATTACACGGTCATTCGCATTAATTTTACCATCGTTGTTGGTATCTTGTATATGTATCTGACCTACGCTTGAGCCATATGATTTAGCCAACTCTTCTTCGCCTAATTGCCAGATACCTACTTTTTTGTAATCAAAATAAGAGTTTAGTGGTTGACCGATAAACCATTTGTTACCTAAGTCATCTACCGCTCCATTATACAGGGATACAATCGCTTCATTATTTTTAGTAAATGTAAAATCCGTAGACCATTTGAACCCGGAACCTGAATTTACATTTACAGTGGAGAATCCTAATTCAATACCTCTGTTTCTTGTTTCACCAACGTTTCTGGTTACTGAACTGAAACCAGTAGAGCCAGGAAGCTGATCAGCAAGTAGCAAAGCAGTAGTATTTGTCTGGTACAATTCCAATGAACCTTGCACACGGCCTCTCCATAAGCTGAAATCCAATCCTATGTTTTCTGTAGCCGAACTTTCCCATCTCAAATCAGGGTTACCAATAGTAGAAGGTCTGTAACCATAAGCAGCTGTATTATCCCATGCATAAGCAGTTCTGCTCAACAAACCTTGAGTTTGATAAGGATTTACCGCCTGATTACCTACTTTACCCCATCCTGCTCTGATTTTCAACAAATCAATCCAGGATACTGCTTTCATAAATTCTTCGCTCGAAAGGTTATAACCTACAGCCACACCCGGGAAATTACCGTATTTGGTATTCGCACCGAATCGGCTCGATCCGTCACGACGCATCGTCAAGGTCACCAATAATTTATCGTTATAATCGTAGTTCACACGACCCATAAAAGAGTTAATCGTCCATTCTACCAGATTACTTCTAACTGAATTTACAGCACTTGCATTACCCAAATTGTAAAATTGTTGAGTTTCTGCAGGTACACCTTGAACATCCACGCCGTATTCCTGGAAATTATCTCTTTGGATAGACTGAACAGCCGTTACATTCAGATTATTCTTTCCAAATGATTTACTGTAGTTTAGTATATTTTCTAAGGTATAGTTAAAACCAAAACGGCTGGTATTACTTGCCTGAGGATCTCCACCTTTACGTGCATTAGTAAGTCCACCAATGAAACGGCCACTACGGCTAATGTCAATGTCCGGACCAAAATTAATCCGATAAGTCAGGCCTTCCATTATTTTAACTTCCGCGTTCAAGCTATTGAAAATACGGAAGCTTTTGGTATTATCAACCTGTGCACCCGGTATCACCTCAAACAATGGATTTGTTAATAAGGCATCATTGGTTGGTGAAAATAACAGATTTCCATCAGCATCATATGGCGTTCCTAATGGGTTTTGATTAATCGTAAAGTTATACGGGTTCAGATTTTCTCCGTTTCTGTCCGAATACATCATATAAGAAGACAAACCAACTTTTAAGAATTTATTGATCCGGTGATCTATATTTGAACGGATAGAATATCTCTTATAATCCAAACCTTCTGAAATACCTTTATCTGAGAAGTAACCACCGGAAACATAAAACTGGGTTTTATCATTTCCTCCTTGTACACCAATAGATTGATTCTGAATAAATCCGCTTTTCAGGATTAAATCCTGGTAATTGGTGTTTCTACCTGCCGCTATACCAGCAGCTACAGCCGGATCACCACCTAAAACTGCAATCTTATTATCCGCCTCCGTAGTAGAAGTACCTGTAGGTACTATGTTTCCAGCAGCATCTTTATATATACCCGTTGCTCTATAAGCTTCTCTTACATATTCTGCAAATTCAGCACCACTGAAAAGTTGCATTTGATTTAATACAGAAGACTGACCATAATAAGAATCATAGCTTACCGTTGTCTTGCCCTTTGGAGCTCCTCTTTTAGTAGTGATTAGCACTACTCCATTCGCACCTCTGGCACCGTAAATGGCTGTGGCAGTTGCATCTTTCAAAACTTCCATTGATTGTACATCATTTGGGTTGAAATCTTCATAACCACCAGCTAAAGGTATACCGTCAACAACATACAAAGGATCGTTACTAGCACTGAATGAACGACGACCACGTATCACAATTCTTGGAACAGAACCTGGCTTACTACCAGATTGCGAAACATCCACACCCGCAGCACGACCTTGTAATGCCTGGCCCAGGTTAGTTAGTGGCATTTCTGAAATTTGTTTTGCTGAAACCTGTGAAATAGCACCGGTCAACTGGCTTTTCTTCTGTGTACCATAACCAACAACTACTACTTCTTCTAATGCAGCAGCGTCAGAAACCATGGTTACATTAAGTACGGAGTTATTCCCTACATTAACCTCCTGAGATACATAACCCACGAAAGAGAAGGTAAGAACCGATCCCGCATTCACATCAATCCGGTAAGTTCCATCCGCACCGGTAGTGGTACCTTTTGTAGTTCCTTTTACTACAACACTTACTCCCGGTAATGTTTCACCGTTATCGTCTACTACTGTACCGGAAACAACCTGTGCAGCAGCAAAAGCAGAAACAGGCGATGTTGCGACCCTCGCATACATAGCCTGAGTAATTAACATAAGACAAGCCACCCAAAGCAGGCTTACCTTACTAAATACACCCGAATAAAATTTTGACATAAGATTAGTTTGGTAAAGGTTGAAAATAGAAAAATGCAATAATTTCTTTACAAAAATATAATTCAGTTCAGGGTAAAGTCTCCTGTACTCAAGGCTTTAATTATTGTATTATTTTTATATTGTAAAAATCCTAATTAATATTTTATATTCTTTTAATATTAAAATCAGTATATTCTATGGTAAAAGAAATTTTTACACTCTGATTTTAGAATAAATAGTCAATATGGTTCTGAAATAAAGTTTTCTAATTAAATAAAATAATTTTCTACGAACGGTATATTTATTGAAAATATTACATTTTCCTTATTTAATTATACTTTAATCCTTTTTAAATTTTAATACTTTTTTATAATATCATTGTATTTATTAAATAATTTAATTAATCATATTTTTATTCAAATAAATCTGTTTCCCCGATATATTTAATGCTTATATCATTTAATAGGACATAGTCGTCATTTTCTGTTATTTTTGAGTTTTGATACAATCCGTTAGGAGAGTAAAGGACAGTTAACAAATCAGTCAACCTTACATTTGAATTTGAAAACATACAGTTTGTACACAAAATGATCACAAAGACTTTCAAACATGTAGACTACCTATGGAATGAGGCAAATGCAGCCGAATTGGCCGGAGATGAGGTAGCTCTTTTTATATACAGATCTAACCTGCTGGGAGCCGATCTGAGACTTACTAACTACGGTGGTGGCAATACATCGGTTAAAATAATTGATAAAGACCCACTTACGGGTAAATCAACCGAAGTAATGTGGATTAAAGGTTCGGGTGGCGACATCGGTACCTTAACCAAAGGTGGCTGTGCTGCCTTGTATATGGATAGGCTGTTAAGTCTTGAAAATGTGTATCGGGGCCTGGAGCATGAGGATGAAATGGTAGAGCTTTTTAACCATTGCATATTCGATTTAGATTCCAAAGCACCTTCCATTGATACTCCATTACACGGTTTCCTTCCGTTCCGTCATATTGATCACCTACATCCCGATGCGGCTATTGCCATTGCAGCAGCAAAAGATGGCAAAAAAATAACCGACGAATTATTTAACGGTGAGATTGGCTGGGTAGAATGGCAAAGACCGGGTTTTGATCTGGGTCTGAAGTTAAGAGCCTGCCTTAATGATGCAGCAGATAAAGGAATTAAACTGAAAGGAATAATGCTTGGCTCTCACGGTTTATTTACCTGGGGAGATACTGCCTATGAAAGCTACATAAATACCTTAGAAGTTATTGAGCAATGTGCCGAATACCTGGAAGCAAATTACGGTAAGCAAAGACCCGTTTTTGGTGGAGCTAAAATAAAAGGTCTTGAGTCGGCTGAAAGGCTGGCACAAGCTGCCAAACTTGCACCTGTATTAAGAGGCTTTTGCTCTAATTACGTAAAAAAATCAACCGGTTGTACCGGTATGATCGGCCATTTTACGGATGATGCCCGCGTACTTGAATTCGCTAACTCTAATGACTTGGATCGATTAGCCCCTCTTGGTACCTCCTGCCCGGATCATTTCCTTCGTACTAAAATTTCACCTTTAGTACTAAGACTTACGCCGGAAGAAAACCTGAATGATACCAAATCTATTAAAGAAAAAATAGAACCGGCTTTTGTGGCTTACCGGGAAATGTATAAAGCTTATTACGAAAAGTGTAAGCATCCGAACAGCCCGGCTATGCGTGATCCTAACCCGGTAGTTATTATTTATCCGGGAGTTGGTATGTTTACTTTTGCAAAAGATAAAAACACGGCTCGTTTAGCTTCAGAATATTACATCAATGCCATTAATGTAATGAAAGGTGCCGAAGCCGTTTCGGAATACACCTCTTTACCCCATCAGGAAGCATTTGACATAGAATATTGGTTATTGGAAGAAGCAAAACTTCAGAGAAGACCAAAGCCAAAGGCTCTTTCGGGCCGGGTAGCTTTCGTGACCGGTAGTGCCGGTGGAATCGGAAAAGCCATCGCCAAAAAATTTGCAGAAGAGGGGGCTTGTGTTATTTTGAATGATATCAATGCCGAAAGGCTAGCCTCGGCAAAAGCTGAGTTTATAAAAAGCTTTGGAAAAGATGCCGTAGCTACCGTTGAAATGGATGTTACTTCTCAGGAAAGTATCGACAAAGCCATGGCAGGTTCTGCTTTGGCATTTGGCGGAATTGACCTTTTAATTAACAATGCAGGTATAAGTATTTCCAAAACTATTACCGATCATACCCACCAGGATTGGGACAAACTTTACGACATTCTGGTAAAAGGTCAGTTTTTTGTAACTCAGGCAGCAGTAAAGGTTATGCGTGAGCAGGAAATTGGTGGAGACATTGTGAATATTGCTTCTAAAAATGCAGTGGTATCCGGACCTAATAACGCTGGTTACGGATCTGCCAAAGCCGCTCAGGCTCATATGTCACGCTTGCTGGCGGCAGAATTAGGCGGAGATAAAATACGGGTAAATACCGTAAATCCGGATGCCGTAATTGCCGATTCTAATATATGGGCAGGCGGATGGGCCGAAGGCCGTGCAAAAGCTTATGGAATTACAGTAGAAGAACTTCCAGCTTATTATGCTAAACGTACTCTACTAAACGAAACAATCTTACCAGAAGATATCGCCAATGCATGTTTTGCATTAGTAGGTGGGTTACTTAATAAATCAACCGGAAATGCCGTAAATGTAGACGGCGGTGTAGCAATGGGCTTTTACAGGTAACCGGGAATATTTAATTAAACTATGATAATAAGAGAGGAGGAAATTACCCGTACGGAAACGGCAGATCTTCAACGCCAAAAGAATGGTTTGAATTTCACCCGTAGTTTAATTCCGAACACAGATGAAATTATCCAAAAACTGATTGATTTTCAGGTTGCTATTCCATCCTGGGCTTTGGGAACCGGCGGAACCCGATTCGGAAGGTTTCCGGGAGGTGGAGAGCCCCGCAATCTGGAAGAAAAAATAGCTGAGATAGGTTTACTCCATGCTTTGAATAAATCTTCAGGTGCCATTTCACTTCATATTCCCTGGGACATTCCCGCTAATCCGGCAGATATAAAAAGTCTTGCAGATAGCTATGACCTTAAATTCGACGCTGTAAATTCCAATACTTTTCAGGATCAACCGGATCAAAAACTAAGTTACAAATTTGGCTCACTTCATCACGTGGATAAGGGTGTGAGAAAGCAGGCTATCGAACATAATATTGAAGTTATAAAACACGGAATTTCGCTGGGTTCTGAGTCGCTTACCGTTTGGCTATCAGACGGTTCCTGCTTTCCGGGTCAGTTAAATTTCAGAAAAGCTTTTGAAAATACGCTGGAAAGTCTTCAGGAAATCTATGGGGCTTTGCCTGAAAACTGGAAGTTATTGGTTGAATATAAGGCATTTGAACCCAATTTCTATTCCACCACTATTGGTGACTGGGGGCAATCGCTGCTTTTGGCAAGTAAACTGGGTAAAAAAGCATTTACCTTAGTTGATTTAGGTCATCATTTGCCCAATGCTAATATTGAACAAATTGTTGCACTGCTCATGATGGAAGGTAAATTAGGCGGTTTTCATTTCAATGATTCTAAATACGGTGACGACGACCTTACCGTGGGTAGTATCAAGCCTTACCAGCTTTTTCTTATTTTCAATGAACTTATTGGCGGAAATCAGGAAAATAACCCGCCTTTTGGCAAGCAAGGTTTTGGCTGGATGATCGATGCTTCGCACAATGTAAAAGACCCTTTGGAGGATCTTTTGCAATCCATTGAAGCCATTATGCTTTCCTATGCTCAGGCATTGATTATTGATCGCAAGGCACTGGCAGAAGCTCAAACAAATAACGATGTGGCCAGTGCTCAGGAAATTTTGCAAGCAGCCTTTCGTACAGACATGCGTTACGTAGTTGCAGAAGCCAGAATTCTGACCGGAGGGGCTTTAAATCCATTGGAAACTTTCCGTAAATTGAGAGTAAGAGAAAAATTAATTAAAGAGAGAGGACTAAAATCTATAGCCACAGGATTATAAAATGCGAGTTGCCTTATTTATTCCATGTTATGTAAATCAATTCTACCCTCAGGTAGCAGTTGCCAGCCTGGAGTTACTCGAAAAATTAGGTTGCGAAGTGGTATACCCGCTCGAGCAAACCTGCTGTGGCCAACCAATGGCCAATTCAGGATACCAGCACTTATCGAAAGATTGTGAAACACTGTTTCAGGAAAATTTCGATCAATACGAATACATAGTTTGCCCTTCGGGAAGCTGTACTTTGCACATCAAAGATCATGTGGAACTGAAAGGTAAAATTATGGAACTCAGTGAGTTTTTAGTAGATGTGCTTAAAGTTGAAAAACTTAATGTTAGCTTTCCTCACAAAGTTGGTTTGCACCAAAGCTGCCACGGGCAACGCGGACTAAAGATTTCCTCCATGTCAGAATTAATGTCACCCTCTTTTTCTAAACCAGAACATTTATTAAATATGGTTTCAGGCCTTAGTCTGATAGAACTGGAGAAGAAAGACGAGTGTTGCGGCTTTGGAGGCACCTTTTGCGTGAGCGAAGAAGCTATTTCAGCAAAAATGGGAAAAGACCGGGTAAAAGATCACCTGGATCACGAAGCCGAATTTATTACCGGCAACGATATGTCATGCCTGATGCATTTAGAAGGCATATTAAGAAGAAAAGGGTCATCAGTAAAAGTGAAGCATATTGCCGAAATCCTGAATGCATCCTGATCCTTGTAAAACAATTTGAGTAATTTTTGTTTTAATTAATTATTCACTTCCTAAAAAGAATATTGTAATGATGACTCACAGTCAGGCTGCAGATGTTTTCAATAAAGACGAACCCCGTGTCGACTGGCACAATGCCACCTTATGGAATGTTCGTAAAAAACGGGATAAAGCAGCCGTACAAATTCCGGAATGGGAAAAATTGCGTGCCATTGCATCACAGATAAAAGCTCACAGCCTCTCCAATTTAAGCTCTTATTTAGAAAATTTTGAAAAAAAAGCAAGCGAAAATGGGGTAACTGTTCACTGGGCAAAAAATGGTGAAGAACACAACCGTATTGTTCTGGAAATTATTCAAAAAGCAGGATTGAATAAAAACAGCCAAGGTAAAATACCCATGGTGAAAAGTAAGTCCATGCTTACGGAAGAGTGCCATTTAAATTCCCATTTGGAAAATAATTATGTGGATGTGATTGATACCGATTTGGGCGAAAGAATCATTCAATTACGAAAAGAGCCTCCCAGCCACATCGTAGCCCCGGCTATTCACCTGATGAAAGAGGAAGTGGGCGAAACATTTCACGAACACCTGGGCGTACCAAATATTGAAACAATACCTGAAAAGCTGGTGGAAATTGCCAGACATCATCTTCGTGAAAAATTTCTAGCTGCTGAAGTTGCTCTAACGGGAGTAAATTTTGCTGTTGCTGAAACGGGAGAATTCGTTGTATGTACCAATGAGGGCAATGCCGATATGGGGGCCAATCTCGCCAAGGTGCATATAGCAAGTATGGGTCTGGAAAAAATCATCCCCAAAAGAAAGCATTTGGGAGTATTCCTTCGTCTGTTGGCGAGAAGTGCTACCGGGCAGCCGCTTACCATTTATACAAGTCATTTCAAAAAACCACGGCAAGGTCAGCAAATGCATATTGTAATCGTGGATAATGGTAGATCACGCCAGTTGGGGCGTCCTGATTTCAGGAATTCATTGAAATGTATTCGTTGCGGTGCCTGCATGAACACCTGCCCGGTTTATCGAAGAAGCGGTGGACATAGTTATCATTCCACAGTGGGCGGCCCAATCGGTTCGATTCTGGCACCAAATCTGGATATGAAAAAAAATGCGGATTTGCCGTTTGCCTCTACCCTATGCGGATCTTGCAGTAATGTGTGTCCGGTAAAAATTGATATACACGATCAGCTATATAAATGGCGGCAGGAGCTTGTTAAATCCGGTTATACACCAAAAGTGAAAAGTTTGTCAATGCAAATGATGCGATTTACGCTTTCCCATCCCGGTGTTTTTAATTTTGCAGGAAAAATGGGTAAAGGTGTTTTAAAAAATGCCCCTTTCCTTATCAACAATTTTTTAAATCCCTGGTACAAACAAAGGGAAATGCCGGAAGTTCCGCAGGATAGCTTTACAGAATGGTACATAAAAAACAGGACCAAAGAATGAGCTCAAGAGAAGAAATACTGGGAAATGTCAGAGCATCGCAGCCAGAGATTGCGGAATTGCCCGAATTAGAATATTTCAATCAAAATTCGGAAAATCCGGTTGAGAAATTTCTTGAAATGGCTACTTTGGCAGGTTCACAAGTTTATGAAATAAATGATGTGGATTCAGGTATAGAACAATTAAAAAAGGTGTTTCCTGAAGCAAAAAAAGTTATTAGTAGTACTACCGGATTATCATTCGGTGATTCCACAGAATGGCTAAATTCAGATCCTCATACACTTGCAGATGTAGATTTGTTTATCACTTCGGCATTATTGGGTGTTGCAGAAAACGGGGCGATCTGGCTTACCGATAAAGTTTTGGGTCAACGTATTGCCCCCACTGTCAATGAACATTTAGCTGTTTTTCTTAGCAAAGAAACCATTGTTGTCAATATGCACGAGGCCTATGATAAAACGGCTGAAATGGATTACGGTTATGGCTTATTTCTGGGTGGACCTTCCAAAACGGCAGATATTGAACAAATACTAGTTCTGGGTGCTCATGGTGCCCGCAGTATGCATATATTACTTTTACCCTAAACCTAAAATAATGAATGAACTGGAGGAAATTGCTCTCATAGAAGAGTATGAGAAAGAACCTGTGCCCGCCAAAGCCTGGAAAGGCTGGAAGAGCTTTTTAGGCATGTATGCCGGTGAACATGCTGCAGGTACAGAATTTGTTATCGGTCCCTTATTTCTAACAGCCGGAGTAAGTGCTTTTGATTTGCTGATCGGTCTTTTTCTGGGAAATCTAATGGCTGTATTGAGCTGGCGTTTTCTTACAGCCGAGATAGCTGTTAAAAATCGACTTACCCTTTATTATCAGCTTGAAAAAATTTGCGGTAGTAATCTGGTGAAATATTATAATGTGGCAAATGGCGTACTTTTTTGCTTTTTGGCCGGCTCTATGATTACTGTTTCGGCCACTGCGGTAGGAATTCCATTTAACATGGAAATGCCTAAACTTACCGATACTATGCCAAATGGAGCAACTTATGTCATCATTGTTTTAGTACTGGGTGCCTTAATCACTTATATAGCTGCCAAAGGTTACGATATGGTAGCCAAGGCTGCTAACTATATGGCTCCATTGATCGTATTGGGTTTTTTGTTGGCTGGCCTGGTTTCTTTAAAAGATTTGAATGTTCACAGTTTTTCAGATTTTTGGCATATCTGGGGTGAAGGTTCTGATCCTTTTCCCGGACAAATAAAATATACCTTCTGGCATGTGGTACTTTGGTCTTGGTTTGCCAATGCCGCGATGCATATCGGAATGTCAGATTTATCTGTTTTCCGTTTTGCTAAAAAAGCTTCTTCGGGTTGGACTTCTGCCGCTGGAATGTATGTAGGACATTACATGGCATGGATTGCAGCTGCTCTACTTTATTCCGTGTATCTGAAAACTCCGGAGGCACAGGGAATGTTGTCGAATGGCCTTGCACCTACGGTAGCCCCAGGACCTTTGGCTTTCAACGCCATTGGATTCTTTGGTATTCTGGTGGTAATTCTGGCAGGTTGGACTACAGCAAATCCAACTATTTATCGTGCTGGCCTGGCATTTCAAACACTTTTGCCGAATGCTAAAACTTTCTGGACTACAATTATAGCTGGTTCGATTGCTACTTTAGCGGGTCTTTTTCCTGCTTTTGCAATGAAGCTACTCGATTTCGTGGCAGTATATGGATTTATTCTGGCTCCAATGGGTGCCGTGATTGTATTCGATCAATTTTTTTCGAAAAAAATCGGTATTCGACCTGACTACGCTGAATTTATAGGATCAAAATCAAATATTGCAGTATTACTGGCCTGGATAATAAGTGTTGGCTTTTATTATTTCTTATCCGGTTCTCAGGGAATTTTCCTTAGCTTTTTAACACTTCCTGCATGGATTTCAACTGGTATTTTATTTCTTATTTTTTCCAAATTTATACAAAAGGGAAAAGTTTAATTTGAATTATAATATTGATTTGATGCTAAAAAGCATGGATTTCGGTCCATGCTTTTTTTTTATTATAATCTAAGCTTGTAATATTTGCTAATCAACGAATGTATTTCTCGATTAATGACTTTTCGTCTTTATAATGGTGCAAGGAATACAAATATTTGGGGTCACCGGATTATTTTAGGGACCAGGCAAAAAGTTTCATTAATCTGAACAAGAAAAATCGAGTGTCAACTACGCCTCTTAAATTAGCTCTGAACAGTTTTATTTAGACTGGGGCGAAATTTCGCTTGAAAGACTCTTCATTAGCGTTTGTGCTGTAGTTATTGAAGAAGTTCAATATATGTTCAAAATGATTTTCAATTGTGTTGGCTACGGTGTTGAAATTTTCCAATTCTAACTCATGAGTTTGATCTATCCAGTTTTTAAAAGCTTGCATAGCATCAATTTTGTGTTTGTTTTCATAACATGCTCTAAGTTTGATGGTATGGTCATAAGCTATTCTTAATTCGGGATACCTCTCAAAAGCTATTCGTGCTCTTTCTTTTTGTTTTTCAGTTCATTGTATTTCTTTTTTTGCAAAAACATACCTAGACCTTGTCAGTAGTTGCCTGGGGGTTTCATCGTTTTCAAGCACAGTAGATTTGTACTTTTTATTATCTTTTTTGGCCTTGGCTATGTTCTCATTTTCTTTTTTAGTTCTTCCCATCCTAGTTTAATTCTAAGGGCTTGCATGGCATTTTGAGCTAATCGTACTACATGAAAACGATCTGTCACCAAAGCAGCCATCGGAAACGCCTCTTTTGCAGAGGATTCCATATTGTTGGCCATATCTAAAGTTATTTCCTTTACCTTCTTCCTGTTTTCTGGAGAAAGTCGCTTCAAAACCCTTACGATATCTTCTGATTTAGTGCCATTTATACAAGCTACTATTGTTTTCTTTTTACCTCGCCCTGCCTTATTGGTTACAAAAGTAGAAAGCTCTCCTTTTGAGAGAGATACCTCATCTATACTCAGGTATTCACCCATATTCTCTGGAAACAATAAATAATCTTGACAATGTTTGAACTGGTCCCAGTCTTTAAAGCCATTAAGTCGTTTTTTATAATGCTTTCGAAACACATCTGGGTCTACTCCATAATAACTACAAATATTCGACATCGTATCTGGACGGTTCTCTACCTGTACCATTTAAAAAATCCGAGAGGTCTTTTGTCATTTTAACCTTCTCGGTTAGAAAACTATTGTCCTTTGTGATGACAGAATTCTTATCTGTCTTTTTACGCCATCGTCGGCGACGGATACTTAAATACAATAACTTACCACGTATTGGAAAATCTTGAATTGTTGTAGCAGGTAAAAACCCTTTGGATTCATAATCGGAACTATGGTAACCATCTGGAAATAGATTCTTCTCAACTAAATGTATTAAAAAACCTTCTTCGCGAGTTTTTAAATAACAAAATTGACAATAATATTCTATATCAAAATAGTCTAATATACCCTCAGATAAAAATTGGCTTAAAAGTGATGTTTGCATCCACAAAATTAATCCTTAAAAATAGCTCTCCCCAAATATTTCCGGTGAGCCTCATAATACAAGAAAAATTATCAAACAATCGTTTAGTAATCAAAACTAATAAGCCAAACATTGATGTGAGCTGGCAGGTAACTGGCATTCGAAAGGATCCTTTTGCCATGGCAAACCCTATAATACCGGAAACAAACAAACCACTTAATGAAGTTGGGGCCTTACTTTATACTCCACCAATACCCCAGTCTGGTTTTTATATAAATACACATAAATCAAAACTACCCGAAAAGGTTTCCAACTCAATTCAATCAACTGTAAATTTTAAGAGATAAATTTATTTCTTAAGAATCGCTTTTGCGGCTTTCAAAATAATCGGAGGAGTAATATCTCTTACAATCTCTTTTAAAGAAACCCTGTTCGAAAAAATTTCCTTATCTACTTCATTTCCTTTTCTTCCAACAAATGCCGTTGTATGCTTTGCACGATGAGGATCAATTTCTGATGCCGGCCGACCATTTGAATAATAATATAAAGCCATGGATTTGCGGCTTCTTTCCTCCGGACAATTTAAGGGATCAGGATGACCATGAAAAGAGAAATCAGTTGTATTAAACATAGCTAAAGTATTAAATTCGGGAAGAATTTTCTTTCTACAGGCCTTCATATCCTTATCCCATAATTCAAAATGTCCACCGTATTCCTCCTTCCAGTCTTTATTTAAATAAACCAAAACATTGATGCGGCGATCCAGGTCAATTATTGGATGTTTTGCAAAATCAGCGTGCAATTTCAGCAACCCCCCCCTCTTGATTTCATGCAAGCCAGCACCATGAAAATAAGGATCTCCAATTATAGTTTCATTTATACTGCAAATTTCCTGCAAAAACTGCAAAAATGGCTCTGAGTTAAGGTAACGCATGAAATCTTTTGTTTTTTCTCCAAAAAATAATTCACCTTTACCGGCGAGTTTTCTTTCTTTAGGATTGTCAAATTTAATGGCATCTTTTTTTGACAAATCCGGAAATTCTGCCAAAACTTCCCCGAGCATTTCTTCATTAAAAAAATTCTTAAAACTAATGTGCGGATAAGGATCACCCTCCTGGTATTGTTGTTTAAAATTAGCTGCTACCGCTTTCAAATCAGCATATTCTGCACTTAGATACTTATTCATTTATGTTTTTTTAAAAGAAAATCAAAAATTGCAATGCCAAAATTAAGTATAACTTTCTTACACCAAATATATTCTGTACTAAAACTTATTTTATTCTTATATTTCAAACTTAAATTATCTTCTCCTGAACGAATAATTATTAAATGAAAATTACCAAACGTACATTCTTTAAAGTCCTTTCAGTCGCCCTATTTTCTTTATCCGCCTTTTCACAAAAAGATGTAGTTAAAACAGACAAAGGCTTAATTCAAGGTATAACAAAAGATGGACTAGTTGTTTTCAAAGGAGTACCGTTTGCAGCTCCACCTGTTGGTTATTTAAGATGGAAAGCACCTTTAGAACATGAACCCTGGACGGGCATTTTGCAATGTAATCACTTTTCTGCAAGCCCGATACAAAGTAAACCCGTACCATTTGCATGCTGGTCGGAGGAATTTATTGCTCCTCCTGAACCCTTGAGCGAAGATTGCCTTTATTTAAATATCTGGACTAAACCAAATGACTTGTCGCACAAAAAACATGTTGTAATGTGGATTTATGGTGGAGGTTTTGTATCCGGGTCAGCAGCATGCGACATTTACGATGGTGCTTATTATGCTCAAAATGATGTGGTTTTTGTAAGTATCAATTATCGCGTCAGTATTTTTGGCTTTTTGGCACATCCCGAACTTACGGCTGAAGACCCTTCAAAAGCTTCTGGTAATTATGCCATTCTCGACCAGATTCAAGCCCTGAAATGGATTCAGAAAAACATCGCCCAGTTCGGAGGTGACCCTAATAATGTAACGATTATGGGGCAGTCCGCCGGTTCTTTTTCTGTTCAGGCCTTGGTGGCTTCGCCTTTAGCCAAAGGTTTGTTTCATAAAGCGATTGGACATAGCGGTGGACTTTTAGGTACCGCGAGAAATCAAAATCTACAAGATGCCGAAAATAATGGCAAGAAGATGCTTGAAAAGTTAAATGAAGGAAATATTGCTACATTAAGAAAAATGGATGCAAAAGAACTGTTTGAAAAGTTCATTAAAGCCGGTGGTGGAAGATTTGGTCCTGTGGCAGACGGATATGTTTTGCCTGAAAATCTGGAAAAGCATTTTGAAAATCACCTGCATAATGACGTACCATTTATTTCCGGCTGGGTAACAGGTGATGGCTCGCTAGGTGGAAACATGAAAATTACTTCCGCAACCTATCAGGAAAATATAAATAAGAAATACGGCAAGGATGCCGCAGCCTATTTGGAATCTTTTCCCGGCAATACCGATTCAGAAGCTAAATTATCTATGCAAAAGGCAGGTATGATAGGTTTCGCAGTAAATACCGCTATGCTTTGGTCTTCTTATAATCATTCCCCGTCTTTTATTTATGAATTTGATCATGTACCTACTGATAAGCCAGATTTCCCAAATTATGGTGCTTTCCATACGGCTGATGTTCCTTTTGCCTTGCATAACCTACATAAATGGGACAGGCCTTGGCAAGAAAATGACAAGTCCATAGAGATTGCAATGAGCAATTATTGGCTGAATTTTATAAAAACCGGCAATCCAAATTCCATAGGACAAGCCGAATGGAAACCGTTTGAGCCTGATTCTAAATCTGTGTTTTACCTTGGTGAAACGCTTAATAATAAACCTGGTTTATATCAAAAGGAAATAAGTGTACTAAAACCCTGACCAAGTTTGCTAACGATACATGAAACTTATTCACCATTAATGGTTTTGTAAAGCATATTTCCTACTTGTGTCCGAATATTCAATTCACTTACTTTCCCATTGTCTCGTGTAGGATAAACCCGATTACAAAGAAAAACATAAACAGAATTACTCTCCGGATCAACCCAGGTAAAGGTACCCGTGTATCCACTATGGCCGTAACTGGAAGCCGAAGCCATTTGAGGGCCGTTTGCTATTTTTTTGTCGGGATGTAGCTTATCAAAAGCAATAGCCCGCCTGTTTTCCAAAGGATTAAACTGATAACGCGTACACTCTTCCACCACCTCAGGTTTGATAAATTGTACACCTCCATAACTGCCCTTTTGAAGATACATTTGCATTAACTTTGTCAGGTCATTAGAATTTCCAAAAAGCCCGGCATGACCTGAAATTCCGTTTAACATAGATGCCCCTTCATCGTGTACACGGCCATGAACCAAGATCTTTCTGAAAAGTGCGTCGTATTCAGTGGGAACTATGCGATCTAGAGCATAAAATCTTCTTGGATTGTATGTTAAACTATTCGCACCTAAACTCTTATACGTCTTTTTCAGGTAATCTTCCCATTGCATTCCTGTTAATCCTGGTATTATTTCCGGGTATAAATAATAATGCATATCGGAGTAAACATATCCCTGCTCGGGCTTCAAAGGTGAGCTGCCAATTTCCCGTATTATAAAGTCTTTGTAAGTGGTTTTCTCCCATAGCGTATCGGTAATTTGTATAGTATAATCTGCAGATGGGCGATTGGCAAAAATACCTGGTTTCCAGGTTATTGTCTCAGTAGAAAGCAGGTCCGCCCAAAGTTTTTTATCTTTTGAAATTGAGCCTAAATAGTCAATTTTCGGCAATTGTTTTTTACCAAACAAACGTTTAAAAAAACCTACTTTTTCCTGAGGAAAATAGGTAAATCTGTCTAGCAAAGCCGGATTTTTCATCAGGCCTTTATTGATGGTGGAAAGTGTATCCACACAATCTTGCCAGAATGGAATAAAAGGCTTCAGACCACTTCGATGGGTAAGCATATCCCTGAATTTTACATTCTCTTTATTTGTACCTTTATATGGAGGGTAATAGTCACCAAAAGTTTTATCTAAATCAAATTTTCCATCGCTAATTAATTGCATTACCGCTAATGCAGAAGTACTAACTTTGGTAACAGAAGCCATATCGTACAAATCCGTTTTTCTCACCTGACCTACCCTACCCTTGTATTCCGTATTACCCATTAATTGGGGTGCACCAACCTGACTATCAGGCTCAAATGGATTGTGATTATCCATGGCATCTTTTTGATCCGATTTTTCAAATTTGGCTACTTTCGAAGTTATTTTACCTGCTGCCTCGGCATCTTCATAGGTATGATATCCAAAAGCTTTCCAATAAACTACTCTGCCATCTTTGGCAATTTCAACTACTGATCCGGGGTATGCTTTTTCGGTTAATCCCTGATTGGCTATTGAGTCTATCCGTGCATTTAAAACTCTACTGTCGATTCCAACCTGCTCCGGTATACCATAAGCCAGGCGATCTAATTTTGGTGGAAAAATTCCATCGTCTACTTTAAATTTTTCATTAACAGTGACTGGCAAATGCCCCATAAAAGGTATAGCTCCAAAAACAGCCTGTGCCGTGGCATCTTCCATATAATCAGTGAGTTGATTAGCCATCACTATTGCCTTCGCTTTTTCTAAACCATTCAATTTTCCCAGTGAATAGGGATTTCCAAAAATGACCACCACTGTTTTATCATTTTCTAGCAAAGCATCTAATGCAAACTGATTAAATTGATTTATACCGTAGTTACTATAGGGTCGAATACTTTGTAAATGCAGAGCAACGATTACCAAATCGTAATCGTGTACTTTTTCATGAACACTGCTTACCAAAAAGTCAGATGCATTCACCGGAATCTGAAAATGGCTGATATCTGTATAATTATCCGACATTTTCTGGAAAACCGTTTTATCCAAGGCATCTACGGAAACGATGGCAATTTTTTGCTGTAAATCTTTAATGGGAAGCAAGTTTCCTTCATTTTTCACCAGAGTAACTGTTTTCTCCGCCATTTCACGATTGAGGTAATCCGATTCAATGGTGTTCAGATCTTTTACCAGGCTATTTATCTTTGTAGGTTTATACTGATCAAGACCTACCCATGATTTTGCCATTAGTACTTTTCGAACTCTTTCATCCAGAATTTTCATGGATAATTCCCCCGTTTCTACTGCCAGTTTTATGGCAGCGATGGCTGTAGGTACGTCTTCAAATGTTTCCAGAATATCATTACCGGCAAGAATCGCTTTCACCAAAGCCCCGCCATTGGGAAAAAACTTAACCGCACCTTGCATATCCATGGCATCGGTAAAAGTGAGGCCCTCGAATTTCAATTCTTTTCTTAATAAATCCGTAACAATTTTCGGTGACATGGTACTTGCCAGATTTGGTGTATTATCCAAGGCAGGAATACTTAAATGGGCAGTCATTATTCCACTCAAACCATTGGCTATTAAAGTTTTATATGGATATAATTCAATATCATCTAACCGGGCTTTATCGTGATTAATAACCGGCAGATCGTAATGTGAATCCACCCCTGTATCACCATGCCCGGGGAAATGCTTAGCAGTGGCCATTATATGCTGGCTTTGCAGCCCTTTCATATATGCCAAGGATTTCCGGGTAACATCGAGCTTATCTTCCCCAAAAGAACGAAAATTTATTACCGGATTATCGGGATTGATATTGATATCTACCACGGGTGCATAATTAATGTGAACTCCCAACCTTTGGCACTGCCGCCCAATTTCAGCACCCATTCTCTCTATCAATTCAATGTTTTCATTCATGGCTCCCAAACTCATCTGGTAGGGAAAACGAACCGTGCTATCGAGCCTCATAGCCAGACCCCATTCCAAATCCATTCCCACCAACATGGGAACTTTCGACATAGCTTGCAATTCATTGATAATACCCGCCTGAACGCTCGGTTGGCCCGCAAACATCACAATCCCACCAATCTGATAATCGCGAACCCAGCCTTTCAATTTTTCCGGATCATAGCCCTTCCCCGAGTTATTGCCACGAGGCATCAATAATTGTGCGATTTTTTGCTCCAAAGTGAGGTTGTTAAAAACCGAGTCGACCCAGGTTTGATTGTAGTTTGTCAGAAACTCTGGTCTTGTTTGCCCGAAAATACTGCCGGAGAACAATAAAATAAGTAGAAAATATCTCATAAAGGGTAGGTTTTTGCTATTTCCCAAAACTACAAATAATGGAATTAAACTAGGCTGATGCAGTAGAATTTTTCAAAGAATTAACTCTAAAAAGAGAAGGATTAAGGACAGGCACCAGGTTCAGCTTTGAAAATCACACCAGATTTAACCTCAAAACCTGGCTGCATTAACACAAAAGGAGCAGTGAGCAGCATTTGAGAGCCCCCTCCCTGAAAAACAGAAGAAGTCTGAATAGATTGATCGGCATATCGGGTAAAATTTCCCTGAACCACCGTTCCCTGAATATTTATGGTGTTTGGACAAGGGTAATTTAGCTGATAAAACCAAAAATCTTTTCCTCCATGATTACCTGAAAAATCACCATTTGAAGATTCTGAGTATCCAGTGAAAACTAAATCCCCCAAGTTGTTTACCATAAAATCGGTAGCAAAATCATCTAAATCACCACCAAAAACAAATACCGTGTCAGGCTGAATAGAAAATGGAGCAAATCGAATAAGTATGGCATTTTCAAATGCGGGTTGACCCAGCTCAAATGTATAAACAGTACTACCAACAATTCCCAATGGCTCTGATGGGTTGGAATCATCATAAAACAAACCTGCAGCAGTTTCATTTTCATTGGTGCCGTAGTAAATATTGGTTCCAAGACTAATATTTCCCGATTCATCTATTCCAAAAGCCCAAAAATCAAACCCACCAGAATTAGAACCCGGAAGGTCTCCATTCGATGATTGCGAAGTGGATAATACAAAAAAAGGATCAAAAGTGGATTCGCCCAAAATTATACTATTGGGAATCTCATTTAAACTACCACCATACATTTGTGTTGCGATAGCATTACCGCTCAAATCGGTTTTTATCCAAAGCAAATCATTCTGACCGTGATTAACTGCACCATTTACAGAAGAGGAATTACTCTGTCCTAAAATATACAGAAAGTCTCCTTTCTTAATCAGGTCTCCCGCGTTTTCAATTCCGCTACCGCCATAAACTTTTTGCCCAATAGAAACTCCCGCACCATTGGTATGAATGAGCCACATATCCTGAGTGCCTTCTACCGGTGCAACTAAGCCATTCGCTGTATTTCTGGAACTTAGAATATAAAACCCACCGGCCTGATCCGGTACTATTTTTCCGGTATTTCCCGGTTCTCCACCATGATAAACGAAGGAAGGATTGTTCCCTGCAGAATCCAATTTCAAAAACCATAATCCGGAGCCCGATGCAGAACTAAAATCTCCTGTTTTTGCACCGCCATAGCCCAAAACTACCACATTACCTGCCGGATCAGAGGTAATGGATATGGGATAATCATCCCCTGTGCTTCCAATATTCTTTTTCCATTTTATCTGCCCAGTTCTGCCTAGTTTTGCCAACCAGATATCGTATACGCCTCTGGGACTTACAATATCATTATTTTGCGAATTGGTTTTTCCGGTAATGAAATAATCCCCGAATTTATTTTGAGTAATGAAAGTACTGAGGTCATCACCTGTACCTCCATAAAGTGCCCCTGATTGAGAAGAAAACGGAGAATTTTGTGCTTTCAACAAACTGAAAGAACCTGAAATCAGGAAAACAATTAAAATGCGGAGTTTCACTTTTGGGACAATTATGACATAAAAACTCACGAATTAAGTAAAAAGTATAACAAGAGACTAAAATTTCATGCGAATTTGCAATTTTACATCTGTTCGGTGAGGATAGGGAATTTCTGTATTGCCACTACCTATACTATTCACATCGTCAAGCGACGTTCTGGATATACGTATCCAAATATCCAATTTTTTATTTATCGGATAGCGGGCAACTAAATAAAGTCTAACTCCCTTACCATAATAAGCCGGAAAAGAAACTGCGTACAATACATCGTTTTCATAAGCGTAGATCCGTGAATTATAATCATCAGTTTTATAAAAAGCTATTCGGGATTTCAACTGCAACTTTTTTATGCTTCCTTCTAAATCCTGAATTAATGCAAAACCTCGTGAAATTTTTCCATTCTCGTATTTGAACGTATTGTATTGCAATCTGCTTTGAATTTTAAAAGTGCGGTTTATGCTGTATTCATAATTTGCCAGAAAATTGGTCTTGAATGTATTGATCAGGAAATCTGTATAAGAATCATTCCCGGGCATATTCCGCTGTTTTCTTTCCCGATGAAATTGGGTATAAAAAGTATTTTGCCTGTTTGGCTTATAAGTAAAGCGGAGCAAATAATCATCCCCTTCAGAAGGAGCATCCACCAGATATCGAAGCCAGGGAAAACTGAATTTATCGTAAAAAGCTGCAACAGAAATACTTCTTTTTGGAGTAAATTTAATACCGGTATAAATACCTCTCTCATTGATAGTCCGGCTACCTTCCCCAAAAGCATTGGAGTAAAAACTATGGAAATCCTTATCGTAGTTTCTTAAATTAAGCGACCATTCCCAATAGGGTGAAAGAGCAGCTACAAAACCTCCGGTCGCACCAATTCCACCGCTTGAAGAACGGGCTGCTTCTCCAAAAAAATTAAAGTTTTGCCAGGTAAATGAAAAATTTGGCCCGACTACAAAATTGGTATTTCCCTTAAACTCATAATACGCATAGGCCAGATCTTTGCGTTGAATTGAATTATCAAATTGAGTTTGCAAAGCAGTAAATCCCAAATGACCGTTTGGAAAAATATATTTGATATTTCCACCCAGATTTACCTCCTTCAAAGTGCCTTTTTTGGCAAGTTCGGATTCGGTTCTGTGTAAACCGGCAATTAAAATACTACTAAAAACTTCATCCTGATCGTCACTTAAATCAGTATTAATAGTTGCATCTCTGGCAGTATAAGAACCAAATAAGGTAAAGTTTATTCTGTTTATTTTGTAAGTAAAACCTGCCCCCCGGAAAAAACCACCCTCTAATACCGAATTATGTGCACGAATTCCTAAGTCACTTCGGCGTGTAGTATAGATTGTTTCGGCCCCTTTACCGGCTGCATAACCCCCGGAACATATCAAACCCTGACCAAACTGCAAATGGTAATCTCCTAGTATAATGTTCCGGAAATTACCCTTATTCATCAATTGAAAATGAAATGATGTATAATCAAATACCGACTGTTCACCCTGATCCTTTTCTGAAATAAAACCTAAACTGAAATCTTTTGGATGTTGCAAGCGATACCGCAAGTATAATTTTTGCGGGCTTCCTAAATAATCTCCTTCGGTATAACCTTTTGCTTTTTCAAGCGTTTGTTCGTTGCGAACTACTAAAAAATGATCCGTGGCTCGGTTAAGTATCCCGGTAATGCTGGAAGGGCTAAGGCCATCTCTTACTACTGCAAACGGCAATAAATATTGAATGGTTTGTAAATCAAATCCTGTGATAGTTTGTAATTCATACAAGCTCAACAATTTGCCGTGTCTTAGAATATGGTCCAATAAATTGGCGATTTGAATTTCAGACAGGATATTTAAGGATCGGAGTTCATCGGCATTTGCCCGGTTAAGGTCTAAAGGATTGAGGTAAAATTGCATCAACGACTCGTACAAATCTTCGTAATTGCTGTCATCTTGCTGCACAGCCGAAAGCTTTTGAATAAATTCGTCCATATTAATTTCAGGCCTCTTTACTTGTTGTGCAAAAGCCTGAATACCAAGTAATAATAATATTGCAATATGAGTAATTATCCTTTTCAATTTACTTTACCTATGTTAATATTTATTGAAAAATGATGAGAAAGGCCCAAGGCCGGATGCGTATTTACAGCATAGTCAAATTGCCATTTTTTATCCCAAAATCCTAAACCAAAATGGTTGGTTCTTATTCCTGTATTAATCCCTGTCCTCAGCCTTATTTTAGAATGAATATTATATTCCAGTCCAGACTTTATGAATGGTTTTTCACCTGGAATCATTTCTGCATCAGCCAGAAAATTAATTTTTCCTGTGGGCATAAATGCCAGACCTAAATGTAAAATAGTAGGTAATGTAGCGGTAGAAGAAATATGGGCACCTGTTAAATTATTAGCATGAAAACCAAGTTGAAATTTGCTGCTAAGTTTGGCCAAAACGCCAAATTCCGTAATTAGAGAATTTCTACTACCACTCTCTAATACACTAACACTCAGGTAACCGGCCTTTATTCCAAGTGATACACGACCCGTATTTTTTGCCAGAGCAATACCCGCTTTTGTTTCATTATATACATTATCGCCAAATCTTTCAATCCCAAAACCGGCATTAAAATATTTACTTTTCGATAAGGCCGAAAGTGACATGGTAGACAAACCGCTGATATCAAACCGGCTTTCAAAAGAAGAATTTATGTAAGAATTTTGAGCGAAACCAAGCCCTGCGGGATTAGAAAAATAAGATTGCTGATGCACCAACGCTGTGGTAGCATTACCCAGCCCCCAGCTACGAGCACCCACAGGCAAGCCCGAAAGTTGAGCCCTCAGGGGAGAAAACAGAACAATTAACAGTGCAGTTATGTAAAATCTCAATGGTGCGAAAATAGGTTCGGAACAGCCTGTCTAATGAAGAGCATAGCTGTTTATGAATTATTTTTTGAACCTAAAAATAAGGGAAAGAAATGAAATTTTTAGTCTTTTTATTAAAATCAGATTAAAGGCCAGTTATGAGCCGGATTTCGAATATTCGCCCCCTCTTGTGAGAAATTGATAGTAATCTGAATACCGATGTTTTCAGGAGTTAAATTTCCTCTTTAAAATATCAAAAAACTCCTCGGCTTCGGCCGAGCTGATATTCCATTTATACTTGGGTAAATATTTTTTAACCATCTGTTCTTTAGCAGAAGCAAAAGATCCACAAGTCTCGAGTTCATCCAAAGCCTGACTGAAGGTCTGAACATCACCACCAAATAAATTATTGATAAATAAGAATCGCTGATTAAGGGATATAGCTGATCGGATATTATCAATCTTGGCCTTTGAGTGTTTATCCTGCAAAGTAGCAGTTTCTACAGGTAATTTATCATTCAGGGTAGAATTGGTGCCCAAATGCTTATCGTTTAAACTGTAGGCATTTATTTTTTCTTCTTGTTTATCAAAAACCGGAATTTCTTCTTCTATGGCAACAATAACCGGATTTGTAACTGGTAAAATTATTTCATTTTCGGGCAGCACTTCATTGAAAGAATTCACTTCTTCCGGAACCGATCGTGCTATCTGCACCGGTTTTTCAATGGTTTCAAACGGTAAATCAAAAAAGGATGCCGGAGCTGGTGCTTCTATAGTTTCTTTGTTAAGCCTCAATATTTTATCAAAAGCTTCCAAATCTTTATTGTCCTTATCCTGCTTGTTGTTTTCAAAGATATCCTTGATCCAGTCTATGGCCTGATTAGCATATACAAATGGCAGGCCGTTCAGCCTATCGAGCAA
Source organism: Jiulongibacter sp. (assembly GCA_024645245.1). Classification (GTDB taxonomy): domain Bacteria; phylum Bacteroidota; class Bacteroidia; order Cytophagales; family Spirosomataceae; genus JAHEBN01. The sequence continues at coordinate 25,575 of JAHEBN010000016.1, forward strand.
CTCTTTCAAAACCCATGCGTAAGAACTGAAATAGCGGCCATTTCGCTGTAACCATTCAGCTGTTAATTTAAAATCAGGCAAATTTCTCATCTGCTCTTCAAAAAAAGCTTTGGGATCTGCATTTAAAAATAAAGTTGCTTTTACGGCCTGGCCCAAATGCGGCTCAAAATGATCTCTTTTTACCGAAATATACCTCGATAAAATATTCATAAAATCAGTATAGGCCTTTTTTACCTCTTCATTATCATAATCAAAAAACGGACTTTGTAACCTTTTCGACTCCTCCTGCCATTTTTCATACATACACCTCACTACCATCAGATTAAGTTGCTTGATCTCCGTAAGTTTAAGTATATCGCTACCGGTGATTGTCTGGTGATCTTTGAAGTATTCATCACAGATCAATTGAGAAAAATTTTTGGCGTATTGCTGAGCTTCAGCTAAATTCCACTTGTAGGTCATTTGCAAATTCGTTTGTTTTGTATGAGCGTTTCCTTTATTGGAAATAGGACTGTTAAAGAAATAAACAACTTCTTTGCCAGATGTTATACTTAACGTAAAAAAAATCAGAATAATGTTTATAGAGCCAAAAAGAGGAAAAATTTCTGAGGCGAAATCCGGATGGGTTGAACTTATTTGTGGCTCGATGTTTTCCGGAAAAACGGAAGAATTAATCAGACGACTTAACAGAGCAATTATTGCCCGACAAAAAGTAGAGATTTTTAAACCTGCCATAGATACCCGTTACGATGAATCCGACATAGTATCGCATAATCAGAATGCTATTCGATCAACCCCGGTCAACTCCGCCGCAGAAATTCTTTTGTATGCCGGAGACTGCGATGTGGTAGGTATTGATGAGGCTCAGTTTCTGGATGATGGCGTAGTGGATGCAGTAAATAAACTGGCAGCCGCAGGAAAAAGAGTGATTATAGCCGGCTTGGATATGGACTCAACGGGAAAGCCTTTTGGTCCTATGCCCGCTTTAATGGCCATTGCTGAATACGTCACAAAAGTTCATGCAATCTGTGTGATATGTGGAGATATTGCCCATTATTCGTACCGTAAAGTTCTCTCTGATAATCAGGTTATGTTGGGTGAAAAAGAATCCTATGAGGCTAGATGTCGCAAGTGTTTTCATTTACCCAAGCCATAAATCTAAACCTCCACTTTCCGGTTTGAATTAGATTCGAGACATAAAAAAATCTACCTTAAAAAAGACAGATTTTTTATGTTCTAAACTACCCTTTAACCTTAACGAACTCTTTTGTAATTTCTTTTAAGCTTATCGCCTGGCTTGCTATGTATCAGACTAACAACTGTTTTTTCACTTGTATTTTTACTTTTTTTATAATTTTCCACCACTACCCTTTGTGAAAGTGAGGTATGTAATGGTTTTTTCAAATTAAGCGGGACTTTGTAGCCAGCTGTTTTATAATTCCCCGGATTTTTTAAGGGGTTTACGCCTATCTGACCCTCTACTTCTGAAATCGTAAAAAATCCCGAAAAGAGGCCTAAAGCCATATAATGATTGATTTTATTTAAAAAATTTATCATAATTATTAAAAGATTAATGTGTATTTTGATAAGATGGAAATTCGAAATCTTCGGCATCGTTTTTATAACCGAACAGGGCTCTGTAAACAGGCACCATGTAAATCATTTCTTCTATTTTACGCTGAGCTGGCTTAAAAGTATTGTAATCACCTTCTGCCATTTGATTAAGTATTGCAGAAATATATCTTAAAGAATCAATATTACGTGCAAATTCTGTAAACTCGAATCTTACAAATTCATCTGAGTTTTCGTTTTTAAGAAATAGAATCAGGTAAAAATCCTGATCTTTCTGAAATGAAATAACTCTGCTCCTCGTAAAATCCTTTGGCATTAGCTCATTATCTGCAAGGAAATCCAAGATTTCAGTAGAATTATTTGAAATATATAAATTATCAATTAGGTGCTTTTCCATGATGTTTGCTTTTATGGTTGATGAACTATTTAGAGGTTTTGTTGTACTCTTTTGTTATTTATACGACAAAACAATGCCAATTGGTTCAAAGAAGCAAATGAGCCTATAACAGCCTGAAACTTTAGAAATGAGGTAAAAAATGGAGAAAAATATTTTTTTTAGTTTCTTTTACCTTAAAACAAGGGATCGAAATATTAAATTTTACAAATTAAAGGTGTAAAATCGAAATTTTGAAAGTAGATTTTCTAAAAAATAAATCGCACATAAACAAAATAATATTCTGTTTTATCTATTTTTCAGACCACTTAGCCAAAATTTCTGTATCTCCTTTTATAGAATCAGGATTTAATATTTGGTATTCGTAATTATTCCTATCTAAAAAATCGCAGGTAAACTGGTGAAGTTCGGGACCGTGAGTTGCCACTAATAATATGGGATGATACTTACTGATCATTTCGGAACAACCTTTTAAAACCTCTATTTCGCCACCCTCCACGTCAATCTTCAGGTAGTCGGGCATTGGCAATTTATTTTCCGCTACCCATTGATCCAAATGAACCAACTCGACCTCGATATTGCCATCATTGGCTACATGACCAGTGGCTGAGCCTGCATGGGTATTAAACCTGACTTTTGTATTACTCTGACCAACAGCAAACGGGAAAAGAGTTACATCTTTTGCTCCGTTAATTTCCATGTGTTTTTTAAAAAATCTTTGATTGGAGGGTCTTGGTTCAAAGGAAAATATCTGACCTTCTCCTGCATTAATGTCGGATGCCAATAAAGAAAAATGCCCTATATGTGCTCCAATATCGAAAAATACCATCCCTTTCTTGTACGACTCCAGAAATGCGGCAGTTTTGTAGGGCTCAAAATCCCCCTTTAGAAAATTGGAGCCAGATGAAATTATCCATCTTTTCCCAGCCAATGGACCTTTGCGAATAGGTACGGTTACGTTTACCAGTAGATTCTTAAAAAAATGCTTAATGCTCATTTATTGAGGATTTCAATTATACATCCGGCAATACCTGCCGATAAATCTAAAAACCAGACATACACTAATTAAAAAATGGCCTGTTCCGAATTTTTATGCAAAGTTACATAAACATTACTGAATGCGGAGTTTCCTGTCAACTCATCTATTACCAAATCATCGGTGAGGTCATTAACACTTACTCCTGCATTTTTTTGAGCTACTTCCATTTTTATCCCTTTTTTATTATGTCCATAGCCATGTGGCATGGCTAAAACGCCGGGCATCATTTCATCACTTATTTCAACATTAATTTTCACTTCACCCACCCTACTTTTTACCCTGACCACTTCTTTATCGGCAAGTCCTTCTTTCTTTGCATCTTTGGGATTTATTAAAAGTATGCACCTGTTTTTACCTTTCTGCAATTGTTCAGAATTGTGCATCCAGCTGTTATTATCCCTTAAGTGTCTTTTTCCAATTAATAAATACCCTTCGCCTGATTTATTTGCACTTGCCTGCAACCTGTTCAAATCATTAAGCAAAAGCTCAGGTGCAAGATTAATCCTCTTGTTTTCATGAGACAGGCGGCCGGGCAATTGCGGTTTCAGTGCACCCAAATCTAAGCCATGCGGGCTTTCCATTACTTGTTCCCAGGTAATACAATAGGTATTTGCCGCCATACTGCGGCTCAACATTTGCTCTGGAGTAAATATTTTACCCCCATTTATTTCTTCACCACTAACTTTCCTGGAAAGCACATTTCCCAATTCCTGGAAAATCTCCCAATCGTAACGTGCACCCTCTGTTTTTTCGAAAAGTGCGGGAGAATACTTTGAAGAATTACGAATAGCGAGGTGGTGAAAAGTAAGATCATAATGTGAAGTTTCCACTCCTGTGGCGGGGGGTAAAATAATATCGGCATGGCGGCTGGTTTCATTCATATAAATGTCGATACTCACCATGTATTCCAGTTTTTCAAGGGCTTTATCCAGCCGGCCACCATTGGTAATCGAAAGTACCGGATTTCCGCAGCTGGTCATAAGCATTTTTATTTGGCCGGGGCCATCTGTTTCTATTTCTTCCGAAAGGCAGGCTACGGGTAATTCTCCTATAAATTCCGGAAATTTCCGAACCCGGCTTTGCCAGCGATTAAATCTATTCCTCGGCTTTGATCGCCCGATTGAATCGATGGCAGGCGTGGTAAACAACACGCCTCCTACTTTGTCCAGATTACCCGTAAGGATGTTCAACACATTAATGAGCCAGTGACTGAGTCCGCCAAATGATTGCGTACTTACCCCTACCCTACCATAGATTGCCGCTTTTTCTGCCTGGCATATTGTTTCTGCCAATGCCAAAATGACATCTTCCCGAACACCCGTTTCAATTGATGCTTTAGCAATGCTTACGTATTTTATGGCGGCAGTCAATTCATCCAATCCATCCGTGAAATCAGCCAAGCTTCCCCATTTCAATTTTCCCTCAGAAATAATGTAATTGGCAATTGCGGCCAAAAGCCAGGCATCTTTACCCGGTTTTATAAAAATATGCTGATCGGCTTTCAGAGCGGTTTCCGTTTTCCGTGGGTCTATCACAATTATTTTACCGCCCCGCTCCTGGATGGCTTTCATGCGGTGTGCCACATCGGGCACACTCATCATGCTACCATTGCTCACCAGCGGGTTGCCTCCAAAAATCACCCACAGATCAGTATTGTCGATATCTGGAATGGGTACCAAAAGCGGATGACCGTACATCAACCAACTGGCAAAATGATGGGGCAGTTGGTCGGTGGAAGTTGCGGTATACATATTCTTCGTTTTCAGGGATCTGAAAAAAGGCTGAGAAGTGAGCATAGTGCCCAGATTATGGATAGATGGATTGCCCTGATACACTGCTATGCTATCAGCACCGTATTTCATATTCATCTCAATTATCTTGGAGGCCACCTCCTCATAAGCAAGTTCCCAGCTTATCTCTTGCCAATTGCCGTTTATTTTCTTCAAAGGTCTTTTGAGGCGGTCGGGATCTTCATATATATCTTTTAAACCGTAAGCCTTCGGGCATAAATGGCCTCGGCTTAGTGGGTCTTCTTTATCACCTTCAATCTTCTCAATTTTCCCGTTTAGATGTGTAATCTTTAAACCACACATAGCTTCACACAGGTTGCAGGTCCGGTAATGAGTTTCTGACATTTCAATAGGTTTATTCTGAAGTCAATCTAAGAAAAAAAGCCAAGAAAATGATAAAAGAAAACCTCAGAATTATGGATAAATAAAAATTTCAATGGAAAAACGGCAGTTTGCTTAAAAGAAATAATGCCCGCGTATATTTCAATTTCGAAATTTTTTTTAAAATTAAGAATATAGCTGTTGATCTTGAGCGGATGAGGCTCTTTTGAGGGTGGAGGATAAATTCTTTTTCAAAGTCAATTCTTAAGCAGTCATTGCGAAAACGTATTTGAATAGTTTTGTGACATAATTAAACCATCAAAATCATATTATCTTCCATTTTCCAAGCATTAGTATCCATAAAGTAGGCCGCTTCATTTAGGCTTATTACCTCTTTTGCTAATGCCAAATAAACTAATCGTTCCAAGCGATTAGGCCTTTCTTTTGAACTAAAACGTCCAGGTTCATTTTTTCTAAAGCCTTTTTTATAAATTTTTTATAGTGGAGCATTACCACTCCACCACCCTAGCGAAATACCCTTCCTCCGTTTCAAAATGAACAATGTAACTCTAGCATGGGACTAAGTTTTGGTTTGATAAATCAAGGGAATGATTACCCGCGGTTATGGATTGATTTTGTAATATATCTTTGAGTTTGGTTTGAGCCTCCATATATCTGGTTTATAACGATTTCAAGGATTTCTTCACAGGTAGTCAATTAGCGGTTCAAAATAAATATACTTACCAAATGGGTAACAGGGATTGGACTGCTGCTTGTAGCATGTGCCATTATTACATACTTTTTTTTTAAAAATACAAAGGAAAAACACCCCAAGCCTGGTTTTGAAATTATCGGTTCAAAATCCATTTCAATGGGAGAAGCCCTTCAAATGAAAATTAAAGGGGATAAAGATCATTACAAATTCCCTCAAATGATATTGGATGGTCATTCAAGCCCCGTATCACGAAATCAGGATATAATGTCCTTTTATCCGGTATGACCCACCTATGGCCCTCTCAGTATGTATATCAATAATAAGGAAATTTATTC
>JAHEBN010000016.1:31755-40706 GCA_024645245.1 Jiulongibacter sp.
GCTCAATTTCGCCATCACGGCATCATACAAATCCCGTATCAGTATGCCCCCGAAAAAGATAAAGAATTTTATACCGGATTTTTGAGGTATAATAATTACCATGTGGATCTCGATGAAATGACATTTGAAACACGTGTAAAAAACAGCTTAAAAGAAGGAGGTATCTGGGCCTATGACGTAAGTATTGATCTTGTGGGAGAAAAAAACAAAATAGTATTTAATTTATTGGCACCTGATGCGGTTATTTATGCCCGTTTTCGGGCAGGAGAAACTTTTTTTGATAAACCAGAAGAAATTGCAAGATTAAAGTCATTTGGTGTGGATCTGAAAAACTGGCGTGAACTCAAAGTGGTTACATCCGGCAATCATATCAAATTTTTGTTAGAAGAAGATTTAATTTTTGCGACAGATTATGAAGGAAATCTTGGTAAACTTACCGGCATTCAACTTTACTTTAAGGGCTCAGGAGCAGCCGATTTTGTGTGAATAAAAAATAAAGATGGAAAATTGATGTATGAAGACAATTTCGATTAATACCCTGTTCAAAATCAAGCATAATAACCTACATGAATAGTTTATAAGAATTTATCGATTTAGTAGATTTCATTATCAATACGGCAGTCATATATTAGCTTTTATTTTCCTGTTTTTTAAATAACAGTTGGGTTTTCAGAAAATTATTCAGCAAAAAGTACATAAACAAGTGCTTCATCCACCCAAACCTAAAACTTTAAAACCTTCCAACCTTCAACTTTTCAACCTTAAACTTTTGAACCTTATACCCTCCAACCTTTAACTTTGAACCATAACATCGCCCCCTCCCTCACCTTATCCTTACCCTTCCATAATCCGCCAAAATCAGAATACCTTTGTCACCTGTATTTTCGCCCGATACAAACTTTGCCCTCCCCTTTTCCTGCTGGTTCTTAATTGCCCTTTTCACATCGCCATCGCTTACTTCCAGATCAGTGTAATTCGTATCTAATACAAACTCATATTTCCGGCTTTTTCCGAGTGGTATATCCATACTCGTATGATTTCCAACTACCTCCAGATCTTTTACTTGCTCCGAAATCTGGCCCAAGGTGAATTCCTTCGCAAATTTCACATTGAATTTACACGCCTCATTTACTTTCCCGATATAACTTGATGTATAAGCCGATTCAAAATCAACCTCATAAGCATCCAAAAGTTTCACTTTACCGCAGGTATTGGTCATCCGGGTTTGATCTGCCCTATCCATCAATAAAGTGGACTGATTGGTTTTTATGCTGCCCCCTGTCATAGACTTAATAAATGCTTTACCAAAACTCACATCCAACTCCGAAACCGGATTTGATAAGTGCCCGGCATACAAAGAACCGTATTCCTGTTTCACCCTCACCACCGACTCCATGTCGGGCAACAATACCATTCCATGAGCATTTATCAATTTTAAATCGTGACCCTCAGGCATATAAACCAGATAATCCACCCGCATAAAATTCTTGTCTCCCACATTATTGGATTTTACATTATTGGTATATTCCAGATTAGTATAATTAACAGTTGTTTCTAAATATACTTCCCCTGCACCACGAACACTTTTGATCTTACATGTTTGTAAAAAGGCCTCCGCCTTTTGCTCACTTTGTGCATTAGCAGTAATTACAATTTCCACTTTGAGCACTTCCTCGTCCCAGGTTTTGACTTTTATATCACCGAAATTATTGATAATACTTACCTTCTCCCCTTTTTGTAAATCGTAACTTTTTTGTTGGGTAATTTTCCTCTCAATCAGGTTAAAAGGTATGTTTTCGGACACTTCTGCAAGTACCAGACATTCCGTTGGACCACCAGCAGCCATAAGGGTAAAAGTGCCAAATATATTTATCAGGCCAAGCATTAAAATTAACTTCTTACTCATTGTTACCGGATCAAACAATCTCATTATACTTATCATTTTTCCTGTTTTTTACTTCTGTATTCTTTCTCGGAAGCGGATTTCTCTTTTCTTCATGAAGCACCTTGAGTTGCCTATCCAGCATTTCCTGCTGCCATTGCAGGTTTTGGATCATCAATTTCAAAATTTCTTCCTGGTTCGGGTTTCGCGACAATGAATTCTTCAATTGCTCATAATTTTCATTCAGCATTCCCAAATCTGTTTCAAATACCCGGGCCAGTTCCGGATTTCCCGATTCCAGTCTTTCCATTCTTTCCTTTTTTACCTTCACCTCACCTGCAAACCTCACCAGCTCGGCACCGTATTTCGGACTCAATTTCAGGGCCTCCTGGTTTTCGGCTACAGATCTGCCGTATTTCCCTATAGTATAACCCAGAGCTACCAATAATACCACACTTGCGGCAATTCCCGGCCTGAACCACGTCGCCCAAAATGGACGCTCTTTCACTCTAAGTGGCAATTGCCGGGCGATATTTTCCCATATCCCGTCTGATGGTATATGGCTATCAAATTCTTCCCTGTTTTCCCTTACAAAATCTTCCAGTTTACTCATTTTTTCCTCCCATTATTTGCAATAACTTACTTTTAGCCCGCATGTACTGAGTACGCGATGTACTTTCACTAATACCCAGCACCTGAGCAATTTCCTCATGGTCATAGCCTTCAAAAAGATACATCGTAAGTACCACTCTATAGCCATCCGGTAGTTTTTCCATTGCCCTGTTTATGCGTTCTATTTGCCAGTTTTGTTCGTCCTCCTCTACATCTTTTTCAGGCGAAGAATCTTCAATATGATTTGCATTATCCTCCATATCAACCAATTCCAACCTCCGCGTTCGTAAATGATTAATCGCCTTATTTACCACTATCTGCTTGAGCCATAGCCCAAAAGACGCCTCCTGCCTGAAAGTGCCGATTTTCATAAAGGCATCTACAAAAGCATCCTGCAGTACATCTTCTGCCTCACCCTCGTGATTGAGCATCCGCACACAGGTATTAAGCATAGCACGGGAATACAACTTATACAACTCATACTGAGCTTTACGGTCGCCTTGCTTACATCGCTCTACCAATTCGGTATTTTTTTCTATATATAGCCTTTTAGTCAAACAGATACCTCTCTCCGGCCCGATGCGGAGTTTTGTTTTTCGTGCATCTGCCCGGGCAACAGTGCGACCTCAAAACTATACAAACAGACAAGCCAAAAAAAGGATAGTTGCACCAGCGGTCAGAAAAGATGTTAAAGTATTATTTGGGGCTCCTGGCGGGCTATCCATGGCTCCGCTATCGCTGCGGTCTCGCCGGATATTTTTATAGCTTTTTACCTCAGAAGTTATATTGTCCAAAAATAATACCCGACAAGACTAAACCCTTCCTATCCCTGAGCCGGGAATTTACCGAACAAAGTATTATTCAGCTAATTAGATGCATACACCGGCAAAAACAGTCTTCCATTACTAAAGACTCGAACCGCCGACAAAAACGCAGGCAGCACTACCCCCACAAGACCTTCAAGCGATCGAGTAATAACATAATGCTCATACCACAGATTATTCCCGAAACAATCAGGTTCCAGTTATTTTTACGGGCACCCATAATATCTGTAACCAGCAGATTTAAGCCCAGAAAAATTCCAACAACAATAAACTGCCCGAATTCCAAGCCTATATTGAAAGACAATAAAGGCCTGAATATAGCCGCCTCCGACCCTAGTAAAGATTGCAGATAACTGGAAAAACCCAGCCCGTGGATAAGCCCGAAACCTAAAGCCAAAATATAACGTACCCCCGATTTCTGTTTTTTTTCTGCAAACATTCCTTTCGGAAACTTGTGGAAAAAATTAAAAATACAGCTTACAATTATGGTAACCGGAATAGCTATTTCAACAAAAACAGTATCCATATTAACCAATTTCAAAGTAGCCAAAACCAGTGTAATAGAATGACCTATAGTAAATGCGGTAACCAGGATTAAAACGTGTTTCCAATTATATAAAGAATATACTGCACAAAGGGCCGCAATAAAAAGCATGTGATCAAATCCATTAATATCAGTAATATGCTGGTATCCCAGCTTCAGGTAAGTAAGCACTTCAGACATTTGACTATTAAAATAGGGTTAGGTTATATAAAAATAGGACAAATCCAAATTATACACTAATTTCATTGTATAAAATGTCACTATTCCTAAAAATTAATGAGCCTGCTAAAAAAATTGGGATTTATAGCTTCCTATTCCTTACCATTGGTGATACTGTTAGCTTATTATTTACCGCTATCTCCCATTACCTGGGCCGGAGCTTTTTATGTTTATGTTTTGGTTCCTATCGTGGATATGTTGATCGGTAAAGACCGTCAAAATGTAATAAAAGAAGAATTTGACGAACTAATACACGATAAATACTTCGACTTTATGGTGTTTTCCCACATTTATATTCAGTTGGCTATGCTTCTGTGGGTAGCGTATGTTTTGGTTTTTGATAACCTGAGTACGGTGAACATGATAAAACTGGTAGTAAGTCAGGGCATTTACTCTGCTACAATTATCAATGTATCTCATGAACTCGGACATAGAAACAGCGTTTGGGCAAATATTCACGCACGGATTGGATTAATTACTGTTTTTTATCATCATTTTATTATAGAGCATAACAAAGGGCACCATGTTCATGTAGCTACGCCGGCAGATCCCGCCACATCCAGATTCGGACAAAATTTATACACTTTCTGGATTCAAACTGTTTCCGGAAGTTTTAAATCTGCCTGGAAAATAGAAAAACAAAGACTTTCGAAACAAAACATAGCTATTTGGAGCTTTAAAAATGAAGTAATATCCGGTGTGTTAAGCAGTTTAATACTCTTTATTTTTATCACTTCCCTATTCTCTGTTTTAAAAGGTCAACTGGCTTATGAAGTTTTCTATTTCTTGCTGGCTCAGTCGGTAATTGCTTTTTTACTTTTAGAATCCGTAAATTATATAGAGCACTACGGTATAATTCGAAAAGAAATAAGCCCGGGAAAATACGAACGTGTAAATCCGCTACACAGCTGGAACGCCAATCATTTTTACAGTAATCTGCTGCTCTTTAATCTCCAGAGGCATTCTGATCACCATGCCTATGCATCCCGACCTTATCAGGTTCTGCGGCATTTCGACGAAAGTCCTCAATTGCCCTTTGGCTATCCACTCATGATAGTTATTTCCTTTTTTCCCTTCTTGTGGTTTAAAATAATGAATCCACGGCTCGAAAAATGGAAAGAAAATGCCTGGGATGCAGGGCATATTAAAAATGTGGTAGCTCAGTTTGCCTGAATCGTATGTTTATTTCAGTAATAGAAAACTGCAGTATTTTAAGGTGTACTCAGGCATAAGATCCTCATTATCATTTCCCAAAGTAACTTTTCCTTTAATAAGTTTAACTTACAAAATATTTCCACTTTCATCGAATTCAAATTTATTCTCAATTTCACCAACCCAGGAATTGCCAACCAAACCTCCAAATTTATTGGGGATATTTTTGGAAGGATAATTCACATATCCCATAAAAAGTGACTTTTCAACATTTAAATATCCCCAGATTTTACGAAACGATTTGGGAATTGCCAATTCATAATTGCTGTAATCATTTTCATCTAATTTACCGCAATCAAAACATCCGGTATCCATTACGTTCTCATTTTCCATAACATAGGTTATATTCAATATCCCGGTCTGCGTATCGATCACCTTATTGTCTTTGTATTCAAATCTTGGAGTTACCAAAGCCTGGGTATTTAAACCAATTCCAATCAATCTATCGAATTCGTCATAGCGATAATATTTAGCTGATTCAACTTGACTGCCATTATACGGATCCGCTTCCTTGACCGTACTTTTGACAATTAAATTTTTATCATCATATTCATAAGTGAATTCGCTGAATGAACTTTATGAACCCAAATCCAACGAGAATTTCAATTTTTCTACCCGGTTTTGATTATCATATTGAAACGACCACTTTCTTCCTAAATTATTGGTAATTTCAGTTACAAAAGGTTGTTGTTCAAAATGAAGATTCTCTTCCTTTTTACAAGAAATAACAATTAAGAATAGAAGTAATAAGTGCGTTATTTTTTCCATTGATCTGTTCCTAGGGTAAAAATTGATCTGAATCTACGGCATAATGTTTAAAATAGCTTTTAGCAAAAATAAAAACTGATTTTGTTTACTTTAGATAAGAATCAAAAATTTTTCTAAGACAGAAATGAGCTAAACGACCGAATGCTCGGGCTTCCCACCCAACTTATAAGGATAATCAGTGGTATAATGCAGCCCACGGCTTTCTTTTCGCATGGTGGCACATTTTATCACCATTTCGGCACAGAGAATCAGGTTACGAAGCTCGCAGAGTTTAACCGAAAGTTTTGATTTTTTGTAAAACTCCTCCGTTTCTTCTTTCAATAATTGAAGTCGACGCATGGCCCTTTGTAAACGAAAATCGGATCGAACGATACCCACATAATCCGACATCATTCTTTGCAATTCCCGCAAATTGTGTGTCACCAGAATTTCCTCATTGATCTGAACCGCCCCAAACTCATCCCATTCAGGAATCATATCATTAAACTCCATATTTTCAGCAGCTTGCAATGCGATCTGAGAAATTCTATTTCCAAATACAGCAGCTTCAATCAGCGAATTCGATGCAAGGCGATTTGCTCCATGTAGGCCGGTTGATGAACATTCTCCGCAAGCAAAAAGGTTCTGAATACTGGTATGTCCCCATTCATCCACCGATATTCCACCGCACAAATAATGAGCCGCAGGAGTAACAGGAATAAGGTCTTTGGTAATATCAATACCTATGGATAGGCACTTTTCATAAATATTGGGGAAATGCTCAAGAATAAGTTCTTTGGGTTTGTGGGTAATATCCAGGTAAACAAATTCATCACCCGATTTTTTCATTTCGGCATCTATAGATCGGGCAACAATATCACGTGGGGCAAGCGACCCTCTTTCGTCGTAGTCATACATAAATTCACGACCATATTTATCCCGTAAAACCCCACCTTCGCCTCGAACAGCTTCTGTTATCAAAAAACTCGGAAATGAACCCGGATTATAAAGCGAAGTAGGGTGAAACTGAATCATTTCCATGTCTCTGATCCGTCCCTTGGCCCGGTATGTCATGGCTATTCCATCTCCTGTGGCAATTACCGGATTGGTAGTGGCCGAGTAAATATGTCCTGCACCACCAGTGGCCATAAGTGTAACCTTTGATAATATGGTTTCTACTTCTCCTGTATTCACATTCAGTGCATAAATGCCGTAACAGGTAATATCCGGTGTCTCGCGGGTCACATCAATGCCCATGTGGTGCTGCGTGATAACTTCTACCCCATAATAATGGGTAAGTATCTCAATATTAGGGTGTTTTTGAACTTCTTCAAGCAGAGCTCTTTCAATTTCCCAACCAGTAATATCTTTATAATGTAGAATTCTTTTTTCCGAATGCCCGCCTTCACGAGTGAGGTCATATTCACCATCTTCGTGTTTATCAAAGTTTGCTCCGTAATCAATTAATTCCTGAATGCGATCGGGGCCTTCTTTAACCACAATTTCCACAATTTTCTTTTCACAAAGGCCATCTCCGGCAATCAAGGTATCGCTTATGTGTTTTTCGAATGTATCCACTTCCGGGTTAAAAACTGCGGCAATACCTCCTTGTGCATATTTGGTATTGGTTTCGTCGGCATTTACTTTTGTGAGTACTAATACTTTGCCATTTTGAGCGGTTTTTAAAGCAAAACTCAAACCGGCTATTCCGGATCCGATTACAAGAAAATCTGTTTTACGCATAATTGAATTTACGAATACTTATTTATTTTCAAAATCTTGTCAGGATAATCCTTCTTTTAATAGATCATGCAGGTGTACAAAGCCTTCCAGTTTACTATTCTCCGAAACTAAAAGTTGAGTGATATTATTATCTTCCATAATTTGCAATGCATCAATGCCGAGGGAATCTTTACCAATAGTTTTCGGATTTTTACTCATTATATCTTGTGATTTCAATAAGCTAAAGTCGTCGTGATCGTTCAGCATTCGCCGTATATCACCATCGGTAATTACGCCTACAATATTTTTGAGCGGATCTAAAACTGCTGTTATCCCCAATCTGTTTTTCGAAATCTCAATAATTACATCCTTCACACTGGTATCTGTAAGGACATAGGGTATTGGATTATTTGGATAAATTGCCGATACTTTCATTCTTAGTTTGTTGCCCAAAGAGCCCCCAGGATGTAATCTTGCAAAATCATTTTTGCTGAAATTTCGCTCCTGCATAAGGCACACAGCCAGGGCGTCGCCCATTGCCAGGGCAAGCGTGGTAGAAACCGTAGGAGCAAGGTTTATGGGACATGCCTCTTTATCCATTTTGGTTTCAAGTAAAATGTCGGCATTTTTCGCGAGAAAAGAATCGGGGTTTGCTGTAATCGCAATTATTTGATTACCAGAAATTTTAATATGCGAAATCAGGTTTTTTATTTCCGTTGTATTTCCACTTTTAGACAAGCACATGACAATATCGGATTCACTTACCAAACCCAAATCACCGTGAATGGCATCGGCTGCATGCATAAATACTGCGGGCTGTCCGGTAGAATTAAAAGTGGCCACAATTTTGGTTGCAATATTGGCACTTTTTCCCACACCAGTAACCACCAATTTCCCCTTACAGTTTAATATCAATTGTACAGACTTCACAAATTCGTCTCCAATTGTATTTTTTAAAGATTCTATTGCCTCTGACTCAGCACCAAGAACAAATTTGGCATTGGTCAATATATTTTTTTCTAAATTCGTCACCTCTTTGAAAAAAGACCTATTGTTGGGCAAAAGTACCAACAACTTTTGAGAGAATAAATTTTAATTTTTTTGACGAAAAGCTTTAAAATAAATCAAATTACCAAAACTTTTTTTCGTAAATTGGCAAACAGGTAATATCCTTAAACCTGCAAATATT
>JAHEBN010000154.1 GCA_024645245.1 Jiulongibacter sp.
GATATCCGTTTTATGAGTGTTTTGGGGCGAATAGGCATTGCTTATGTATTGGCCAATATTATATATTTATATGCCAAAGAAAAATGGCTGATCTACTGGTTTTCAGGCTTGTTACTGGGCTATTGGCTGATACTTAAATTTACTTCAGCTCCCGGTTTTCCTGCCGGAGATTTAAGCATGGAAGGCAATTTTGCATCTTATGTCGACAGAATCGTGTTGCCGGGAAAACTAAGCAGAGGCATTCACGATACAGTCGGATTCTTTAATAATATTCCGGCAATAGGCAATGCTTTGGCGGGTATTATAACCGGCCTTTATCTCAAAAGAAAAGATATAAATCCATCACGAAAAGTAATGACCATGTTGGTTGCGGGAATAATTTCCCTTTTTGTCGCCCAAATCTGGAATCTCGATTTTCCGATCAACAAAAATATGTGGTCGAGCTCTTTTGTGATGCAGACTGTTGGCTGCAGTTTAATCCTTTTTGCTCTTTTCTATTATGTAATTGACCTAAAAGGGTATAAAAGTTGGTCCTTTTTTTTGCAGGTTATCGGTATGAATTCCATTTTGATCTATATATCAGGGAAATTTATTGATTGGGAATATACGGTTAAAGCCTGTTTCAAATGGTTGTTTCAATTAACTGGTGAATCGTACACTTTGCTCTTTTTTGCCGTTTGTTTATTAATTATCAAATGGCTTTTCTTAAAATTACTTTACGACAAAAAAATATTTTTACGTGTATAACATGAATTTACAGATTCTGGAAAACAAAAAAGAATTAGGTCGGGTATCGGGAAAAATCGCCGGGAATATCATCCGGGAAATTCTAACCGAAAAGGGCTATGCCAATATCATTTTGGCTACAGGTACGAGCCAGTTTGAAACCTTACAACAGTTGGTTTCCGAGTCAGGAATTGATTGGAGCAAGGTTACCCTATTTCACCTCGACGAATACCTCGGATTACCCATTACACACCAAGCCAGTTTTAGAAAATACCTGATCGAAAGATTTACTAATTTGGTAAAACCTGAATTGAAAGCAATAAACCTGATCGATGGGGAAGCCGATGCTGTTCAGGAATGTAAACGTTTAGGGGATTTAATTAAAAATCATCCGATTGATTTGGCATTTGTGGGTTTCGGCGAAAATGGGCATCTGGCCTTTAATGATCCCCCGGCTGATTTCGAAACCGAAGAACCTTATCTGGTTGTGGAGTTGGATGAAGCCTGCCGAAATCAGCAATTTTCTGAAGGTTGGTTTGAAACATTAGAAGCTGTACCCAAACAAGCTATCAGTATGTCGATCAGGCAGATCATGAAATCGGCAAAAATAATTTGCACTGTGCCGGAGGTGCGGAAAGCCATGGCGGTAAAAAACTGCCTGACCGAAGCTATTTCACCTCAATACCCGGCAAGCATTTTGCGGCAACATGCCCATTGTGCTTTTTTTCTGGACAAAGAGGCAGCCAGCCTTTTGCCCGAATCTTTTATAGCCCAATTTTCGTTGAAATGACAGGAAGATTAATCATACAAAACGGCAAAATAATTACTCCGGAATCCATTCTGGAAAATGGTTCTGTATTGATTGAAAATGGCATTATAAAAGGAATTGAAAAAGGGATTGTGGAATGGGAAGACGCCGCCCTGATCGACGCCAAAGGCAAATATATTTCACCTGGTTTTATAGATATTCACGTGCATGGTGGTGGTGGATTTGATTTTATGGATGGCACCATAGAGGCTTTTTTGCGGGCATCGGAAACGCATGCTAAATACGGCACTACTGCTATTTTTCCGACTACCTTAACCTGTGAAACGGAGGATTTATACCGCACTTTGGAGGCCTATCAGGCCGCCAATGAGATAAATACCAAAGGGGCAAAATTTATGGGGATTCACCTCGAAGGGCCTTATTTCGCCATGAGTCAGCGGGGAGCTCAGGACCCGAAATTTATCAAAAACCCGGATCCTGAGGAGTATCTGGACATAATCACCCGCTACCCGTTCATTAAAAGATGGAGTGCCGCTCCAGAGTTGCCCGGTGCCATTGAGTTTGGAAAAACATTGGTACAGAACAATATTCTGGCAGCAATGGCTCATACCGATGCCATTTACGAAGAGGCTTTGGAGGCTTTTGAAAATGGATATTCACTGGCTACACACTTTTATTCGGCCATGTCGGGTGTTAGTCGTAGAAATGCCTTCCGTTATGCCGGTGTAGTGGAAATGGCTTATTTACACGATGAAATGGACGTGGAAATCATAGCCGATGGAGTACATTTACCGGCACCACTTTTAAAATTGATTTACAAAATAAAAGGATCGAAACGAACTGCTCTTATCACTGATGCCATGCGTGGTGCTGCCATGCCTGAAGGTGAATCCATATTAGGTTCAAATAAAAATGGAACACGGGTTATCGTAGAAGATGGCGTTGCCAAAATGCCCGATCGTTCGTCTTTTGCAGGCAGCGTGGCTACATTCGACAGGTTAGTGAGAACCATGTTGCGAAAAGCAGAAACTTCTCTACTGGATACCATTCAAATGGCAAGCCTTACGCCAGCGAGAATCATGAAAATTGACGCCAAAAAAGGCTCACTGGAAACTGGAAAAGATGCTGATATTCTGATTTTTGATGAGGAAATCCAGATATCGACGACTATGGTTGAAGGTGAGGTGGTTTTTAGTTCGGTGTTTTAAGTTATAGGAGTTGTAAGGTTTTGAGGTTGGAATGTTGTAATGTTGGATGGTTAAGTTTTCTATGATTTCAATTTAGTTTATTCCAAGACTTTTCAATTGGAGGCCAAATGACCCTCTTTTGTTGCTGATAAAAAATTTAGTTATAACCTTACTTCCCATAAATTTCTGATAAACTAACCACCGCCCCTCCCCTACGTTTACTTTCGTCCGCGGCTTCCATGAATGCACATATTTCCAGGGTTTCTTCTTTTGGTACAGGTACTAATCCCGACTCAAAAAAGTTGATAATTTCAACTAAAAGTGGATCATAGCCATTATATGGGCCGATTGTTCCGATTCCTTTTTCGCCAAATGCCATTCCACCGTAATCTTGTTTACCGTTTTTTATACCCCGGAAAGTGCCCACTCGCCCGTCGTTCCAGGTAGCGGTAAATACTTCCTGGTCTTCACCAATTGTTCTACGTATATCTTTGCAACCAGTTCCCATTGCCGTAAAAAGCATTTCCACGCCGTGAATTCCATACCAGAAAAGATCCGGGTGTGTTTGCTCAAATTTCATTGGACTGTAAGTGTCGGCCCCGTTCACCTTTCCCAATTTTCCATTTCTTATTTCCTGAATTCCCGTGGCATAACGCAGCGAAGAAGCAGAAAAAACCGGTACTTTGTATTTTTCTGCAGCCTCAAAAATGGCCACAGTATCTTTTAAAGAAGCTGCTATGGGTTTATCGATAAAGGTGGTTTTTCCACTTTTGAAAACCTCCAAAGCCTGCTCTAAATGCCTGCGGCCATCGTTGGTTTCCAACAATATCACATCCACTTTTTGCAATAAATCTGCAATCGAATTTACAATTTCCACCCCGTATTTTTTCACCTCTTCTATATATCCCGGTATTCGCTCGGTACTCGACACAATATCCAAACTACCTTGCGGATAAGCTGCCACAACTTTATATCCGAGGAAAGCGGCATCGGCATTTTCCTTGTTCAGTGATTTGGTAAATGCCGCCGAATGCGAGGTATCCAAACCAATAATCCCAACCCTTTTTCCTTGCTTTAATCCGGAAAGTTTGTTTTCAGATTTCGCTTTTAAAAATGTCAAACCCAGCCCTGCAGTAGCCAGCGGAGCAAAAAAATCACGTCTTGAAATTCTATTTTTCATACTTCAATTCTCATTAAGCTTCCATTTTCTAATTTGGTGCCCTTTTATGGCGTAAAAAACAAGATACATATAACACGGAAATAATACCCAATAGGCTGTTCTTAAATCGTAAATATCGGCAAAATGACCGTAAAACAAGGGCATAATGGCGTTTCCACATAAGCCCATAATCAATACAGAAGCTCCCAACTTGGTAAATTTGCCCAAACCATCTAAGGCAAGCGGCCAGATTCCCGCCCAAACAAGTGAATTGGCCAGTCCTAAAAGCACCACAAACCAAATAGAAATATCGGCAGAATGCCCCAATAAATTCACATTGCCTTTTGCAAAAACAATAAGGAGCGTTAAGATCAAACCAAGTGAAGTGCAAACCCTCAGGGCGTTTACCTGACTAATAAATCTGGGTATGCAAATTATACCTAAAATATACCCGCAAATGGTGGCAGCCAGAGTAAAAGAAGGGAATACTTTGGCCTCCATCAATTGAATATTCATAGAACCGGCATAGCCGATAATAGTATCAATGGAGATTACCTGAGTGCCTGTATGCAGAAAAATAGCCACAGCACCCAGTATCAAATGTGGAAATTGGAAAATACTCGTTTTGCCCGAGTTATTTTCAGCCTCAGTAGCGGATTCGGTGTCGGTGTCTATCTCAGGCAAGGGCGAAAACAGAATTCCCAAACCCAATATTAATAGCACAAGGCCAACCACAAAATAGGGTCCTATCACCCTTTGAATAAGCTCGTCAAGTGCTGCATTCCGGTCGGCACCCGACATATCCGCCAGGTTTTTAAACAAATCACTGTCAGTAGCCCGAAGTATAACGGCTGCGAAAACCAGGGGTGCCAGAATTCCCGCTGCTTTATTACAAATACCCATAATACTTATACGCTGAGCTGCTCTTTCTTTAGGCCCTAAAATGGTTATGTAGGGGTTGGCCGCAGTTTGCAAAACCGCCAAACCGGCACCAAGTGTAAACAAACCAAAGAGGAAAATATAATAAGTACGGCCATAAGCCGCCGGAATAAATATAAAAGCTCCCATGGACATGAGCATAAAGCCAAACATCATTCCTTTTTTGAAACCTACTTTTTTTAATAAAATAGACGCCGGAACAGAGAAAAGAAAATAGGAAATATAAAAGGCAAAAGTGACCAGATAAGCCTGAAAATTAGTGAGCTCGCAGGCAATTTTAAAATAAGGAATCAGGATAGCATTGGCCCAGGAAACGAAACCAAAAATAAAAAACATCAGGCCGATGATAAATATCGAAATCCGGGTGTCACGCTTATTAAGTGAACTTACAGAAACTGTCTTTGACATAAGGTTTAAAAGTTTTTCGGGTTTTTACTTTTTCTTTTTGTCCAGATCCAGAATTTCGATATGCCGGAATTGTACCGGATTACCTTCCGATTGCAATGCTATATATCCGCTTTTTAAAAGCATGCCGGCATTTTTCATTACAAAATCTTTATTATGAATCCATCGGTCGGTAGTATCTGTTTCCCAGCCACCAATCTGTGGTTTAAAATAAGTAAGTACCGTATCCCCATTTACTACATGATGTACCACGGAATCTCCGAAAACAATGGCCTCGATATTTACCCATTCGTCACCAAAAGTGGGACCCGAAGAATAAAGCATGTGATCAGTATGTAATTTACCGTCAACCACTACATGTGTACCAGGTGATGCGAGGTTTCCGGTTTGTCGACGACTGGTATCTACACGCGAAAGAAACTGAAATTCAATGGAATATGGGAAATTTTGATTTACCTCCATGCTTTCGGCAGATTGTGAATGTAACATAACACCGCTATTGGAATAAGCATAATCGGGCGTACCCGGTACAGGATCGCCAAAAATGCGGTATTGCATTCTCAACCTGTATTTGGAATACGGAACCTTGTAAAACAGGTGTCCGAATTCATGGGTAAATGTATCGTATTCGGCATAATTCACATAAATGCTGCTATCTTTTACAATAAAAGTATTGTTGTAATTGTCGTTGAGTTCGTGTCCTGAAATCTTGACATCCCAACCCGTAAGGTCTTTTCCATTAAAAAGCGAAACCCACTCTTCTTTAGGTTCTTCGGATTTAGTGCACGACCAGAAAACTAAGGAGAATAAAAACAAGGCAAGAATATTTTTCATTTCAAAAGGGTTGATATTATTAATTTACCCCTCAATTTAGTTTTTTTTATTGAAATCAAAGTTTCATTATTCGACTATCCAATAAAAAAGGGAGCCGAAGCCCCCTTTTCTAACAAATAATACTGCGATTGCCAAAACACCTTAATGCATGTCCCAGAAAACCTTGGACTGAGGCGTATCGCCACCAATTGCAGCAGCGGCGGCTTTCATATTAGTTCCATTAAGCGTAGCCTCATTAATTGGATAAATTAGCCTTTTCGGGATATCATTATAAGTAAGTCCATCAGGCACATTAAAGCCTTCGAAATCCATCAAACGCCATGTGCTCCATCCTTCAAAACCGTTAACGTACAAAGAAATCCACTTCTGAATTCCCAATTTCTGTTTCCAGTCTCCAGCCGCAGTACCCCAGGCTACTGATTCCTGAGATAGATAAGCATCTGCATCTGCTGTACTACCACCCCACTCCAGAATAGAGGTCTTAATAGCATTGTCATACAATTCTTCTGCTGTGCCTCCCATATTAAATCCGCGGGCAGCACCTTCAGCTTTCAAAAATTCAACCTCGGAGCAGCTAATTGTTATGCCCGGCGATGTAGCCGTATAAAAGAAATCACCGATTTGTGTTGAATTTGGAAAAGAATTGGCGGTTCCGTAAACACCACCTTTGTATATACCAGCTCCAAGATTCTGCGAGAAATAAGCCGACCTTCTGGGATCATTCAAATTATTCATGATATCCACCAGGGTATTGGCAGCCACGAAGTCTGAGCGTCCACTTAATACAAAATCCTCATAAGCTGGAAATGTGTAAGGTGCTGCGGAAGTATATTCCATCGAAAGGTTTTCAGATAAAGAAGAAAATACCCCTGAAGCAACAGCCGATTCGGCCATTGTTTTGGCTTTGGCAGCATCAGAATCTGCTATTCGCATAGCCATTCTTAACTTAAGTGAATTGGCAGATTTCAACCACATTTCGGTATCTCCCTGATTTACCAAATCTTCATTTGCAGGAAACGAAGCAGCCGAAACATCCAAATCACTTATAGCCTGATCTAATTTCGAAATCAGGTCATAATAAATGGTTTTTGCATCGTCATAAACCGGATTTGGGTTTTCGAAATCCAGAGCCTGACTGTAAGGGATATTTCCGAATAAATCGACCAGAGTCATCCACATATGCACTTCATTTACAGTTATCACGGCCAGTTTATTTTTCTGTACCGGAGCAGTAGCTGCATTAGTTTCTTCAGCCGAAATTATCCTTCTGGCTTCTTTCATATCAACTAATGCGTCGCGATAAATACGCTGATACCAGTTATCCGGAATATTTCGCTGAACCATCTGATATTGTGATTCTTCCGGATACGTAGTTTGAGCATGATATTGAGCGTACATTCGGAAAACATTGGTGTTGACATCGCTGTTGTTTAAGGCATGGTAAAAACGTTCCATGGCATTATTAAACAGTGAACCACCCGGTACAGAAGCAAGGCTTTTTTTGTCGGTGTTCAGTTCGCCAAAATTATCTGTACAAGACAATAAAGAACCAATAAATAGAATTGCAATTATTTTTTTCATATTCTTAAACGCTTGAATAAATTAAAAATCAATTTTAATATTTAAACCGATATTTCTCACAGTAGGATAAGCTCCTGAAGAATAACCCTGGGCATTTCCTGAACCCAAACCGGATTCCGGATCAGCAAAAGGGAGATTTTTATGAATTATCCACAGATTACGGCCAACCAGACCCAATGAAATATTATTTGCGAAATTTTTATACAAAGTCGATGGTAAATTATAGGCTAAGGAAACCTCACGTAACTTTACATAAGAAGCATCGTATACAGTCATCGCACCCGGGTTTCTGGAAGCATTACCCCAATAAAAAGCACCAGCATATGAATCCGCCGGAGCACGCTTAGTATTCTGTGAACCATCCGCAAGTACACCTTCATTTAATACTCCGCCTCCATTAGCTACAGGTGAGCGTACTTCATTACCCAATTCATTCAAACCGGCTGTATAGTATGGCAATCCGGTTCCCTGTCCATAATGCATATCCAGTGAATAAACCTCACCACCTTTAGAAACATCAACGAGGAAGCCCAGATTAAATCCTTTGTATGACAAGCTATTCGATATTCCCCCGTTCCAGTCAGGTGAAGCTACGCCAAGCACCTGGTCGGCAGCTGATACATAATAACCTGAGCCGTTTACTATTTTATTACCGTTTTCATCATACTTAAAACCAGTGCCACGAATAGTTCCGTAACGCTCTCCTAATGTTGCATTTATGGTTACACCTCCCTGATAAGTAGCCAATTGAATATTGTCAACACCAGCATATAGCGATTCCACTTTATTAATGTTTTTAGCAAAATTTACCCCGACATTCCAGGTAAACCCACCAATTTTAACCGGCGTACCATTTAATGCAATTTCAATACCCTTATTTGAAAGGTCGCCGGCATTTACATACCGATATTGGTATCCGGTGGTATAAGATTGTGTAACACGCAGAATCTGATCCACTGTATTAACTTTATAAACCGACATATCCAGACCAAGTCGACCACCTAAGGTGTTCATTTCCAAGCCTGCTTCCCAGCTTTTCGTTCTTTCCGGTTTAAGAGCTGAATTATTTTTGGTATTTGGTAATGAGGTAATTACATTAGAATTGAAATTATCATAACGCGTGTATACGTCATTTACATTCAATGGAGTAGTATCGTTACCAACTTCGGCATAGCCCAATCTTAATTTTCCAAATCTCAACCAGCCGGCATCCAATAAATTTGAGAATACAAAGCTAGCCGATGCTGCATAATAATTATACGCATTACTACCAACTGGCAAAGCCGAAGATACATCATAACGATCAGACAAATCAAGGAAATAGGTATCTTTGAAACCAACAGAAGCACTTGCGTAATAACCATTAACCTGTTTCTGTAATAATGCCTCCAAAGGTATAGGTGGAGTATTTACTGAGTTCCCAATTGAATAAATTCCCGGTACCGCAAGGCCTCCTGAGGTCGATTGCAGGATTCGCTCTCGAGTTTCGGTGCGAATATTGGTTCCTAATATCCCTGAAAGGCTCAAATCGTCATTAAAACGTTTATTGAAATTTCCAAAAAAATCATAATTCATTTCAGTAAATGTGATATCCGTCCGTTCATATCCTGCCCCATCTTCAGTTTTATTCACACCCCACTCAGCTGCCGTTGAACCTATAGCTCTCCTTTGCTCACGTAGTTCCCGATAAGAATCGGTAGATACCCTTCCAGTCAAACTTAACCAGTCGGTAACTTTATAATTAAGGTTTAAATTTCCGAAAATACGGTTTCTATCATCCGACTGATAGTTTTCATAACGGGTCCAGTACGGATTGTCCCAATAAATTGGATTTACATCCCCATCTATCGGTGAGTTCATGTTCCAGGTAACATTCCTTTTGGTTTGCTCATAAAACAATTTTTGACGTTGCACATCCACGTTGGTTTCCCACCACTGGCGGAACTGAGTCATAAGGTTGTCAGAATAACCGGTAGAATAACGACCAACTGTAGCCTGATTGGTGTAATTAAGAGTAATACCCGAAGTAAGCCTGTTTCCGAATTTTTGAGTAGCATTGAAATTAATGGTATTTCTTTTTTGCGATGAATTCGGCATAATTCCCTTATTGGTAAAATTGGTGTATCCCAGACGGAAAGTTCCATTGTCATTACCTCCATTTAAATCCACCGAATTATTAAAGGTTGTTTCAGTTTCGAAAAAAGTAGTTGGATTATTCTGTGCTGCTACCCATGGCATTTTCTTCCCGAAATTCTCTGACTCAGGCACGAAAGACTCCCATTGATAAACCATAAGATTCGGATCAAATTTACCACCGTAAGATCCATCCTCAGTAGTTGGCACCACCAGGTCATTTACACCATCTCCATCCAGATCGGCGTAATCCAGGAAATACGGGTTTTCTTCACCATAATAAGGGCCATAGCCCGCACCATACTCCTTTTGATACTCCATAAAAGTACTTTTATCAATTTTTCCACCAGTAATAGTGCTGGAAACCGATACTCCTATGCCTTTTCTTACTTTCCCTTTTTTAGTAGTAATCATAATTACCCCATTGGCTCCTCTCGAACCATAAAGAGCAGTTGCGGCAGCACCTTTCAATACAGATATGTTATCGATGTCTTCCGGGTTGATATCTGAAGCTGCATTTCCATAATCGTAACCATAGCGACCATTGGTTTGAAAAAGATCATTTCCCTGGTAATTTGAAACAGGCACGCCATCAACCACAAAAAGCG
>JAHEBN010000294.1 GCA_024645245.1 Jiulongibacter sp.
AATATTAAAAATAATCTAATTGGAGACTTTGCAGCACTTGCTTCTGAAATGCCAGGAAACCAACTACTGAGAATGGTCCAAAGTAAATAAGTATATACGGTCAGAGCCAAGCCAAGATGAATTGAAAGCTTGTATGCATTTACCCATGGCCGGTTAACTAATCCACTGGCCACCATGATCCAACCAAATATTCCTACTAATCCGGCAGATAGAACAACACCAATAAGCATTCTAACTATCTTTCGGTCTATCCACTGCTTTCTAAGAAAAATCAGAAAAGGAATAATGAAAACTAAACCCATCAAACGCGCCCAAAGCCTATGGAGATATTCCCAAAAGTAGATAAACTTAAATTCGCTCAAGGTCATACCAGCATTAATCTTCGAGTATTGCGGAGTAATTTTGTATAATGCATAAGCATCATTCCACCCCGCTTCGTTTAGAGGAGGAATGGTTCCTGTAATAATCTCCCACTTTGTGATTGATAAACCTGATCCTGTCAAACGAGTAACACCACCAATGACGATTTGAAAAAATATCATTAAAAGCCCAAGAATCATCCAAATCAATACAATCTTTCGCTTAACTAACATCCTATTATGATATTAATATCTTTTAAAAAATGTTATTCCAAAATCCTTCATCATCAATTATGTTTAAATGTAGAATACTTATGCCAGTATTCTGGGGATAAAACAGTTATTGACAATCAGATAAGTTTACACACATTTTATGAACATATTACAGTACTGAATATCAGATATTTGCTATTAATACTAACCTTCTGTGAATTTGCTGCAATGTGCATAAAATTTCAATATCACTTTGTGCACAAAATAAGTAGCCGACGTTTACTACCTATATAAAACTATCTGTAAATAAACAGTTGTGTACTTTCTACTCAGTAGGTAGTTGATAATTATGCAATAATGTGGAAACATGTGGAAAAGTATAATACAAATGATAAAAAATGTATATTTGTAATAGACTAATAAACATTAGTATATAATTATAAATGTTCAATTATGTTTATAAGTCGATTAAGGTATCAAATCAATGAAGCGATTTTCATCTATCATCGATAAAAATGATTTGGAGCGATATTTCTCAGATACGCGTCCTAAGTCTCCACTTACCCAAAGTTACAATATTGACCTATTAGACTCCAGTAATATGTTGATCGCCTCCGATGGCTTTATGCTTGAAGCCAAATGGGGAGCAAGTCCTGCATCTGATGATTTGACAATGCCTTTTATTGATTTTCGCCAAGTGCATGTTAAACCAACCTTTAGAATGTCTTTTCGAACACAAAGATCGATCGTGATAGCAGATAGTTTTTACGCTTGGAAAAGTTCGGATAGGAAACCAATTAGAGTTTATTTAGAGGATGGATTAATGTTTTTTCCGGCGATCTATTTTAAAATCGCTGATGGCTCATTTGGTTTTACCATTATGACGCGATCGGCGCGTAAATCTCTAAGAAACTTTTGTGATGTGGAACCGGTCATATTCAATCACGAAGCTGCAATTCAATGGTTGGACTTTTTGCCCGTTGCTCAAGTAATCAAACTTCTACAGACGACACTTCCGGTGCCTTTCAAGAATCACGTTGTTTCTCAAAAAATACTGGTGAAGGGTTTCAATGGAAAGGTCCTCCATGAAAAACAACAAGAGCAACAACCATTACTTTTTAATTAGATGTTTGATGAGAGCAGTAATCCAAAGGGTTTTGGAAGCTTCTGTCGAGGTAGAAAAATTGATTCATGCCAAAATAGGAAAAGGGCTATTAGTATTGTTAGCGGTCGAGGAGGAAGATCGAGAGGATGATATCAACTGGCTAGCAAGAAAGATTGTCAACATGAGGATCTTTCCGGACGAAAATGATCTTATGAACAGATCATTAATTGACATATCGGGCGAATTGCTTGTCGTTAGTCAATTTACCTTATACGGCAGTACCCGTAAGGGAAATAGACCGTCTTTCATTAAGGCTGCTTCTCCTCCCTATGCAGAAATGATGTATAACCAATTTGTTTCACATACAAATTCTTTACTCCAGGTAGCTATCAGGGCTGGTGTATTTGCTGCAGATATGAAAGTTTCATTATGCAATGATGGTCCCGTCACTATCATAATTGATTCTAAAATCAAAGAATAATGACCATACAAGAATGGCAAGAGCAAGTTGATGGTTGGATCAGAGAACATGGAGTCAGGTATTTTGATATCAAGACTAATACCATTCTTCTTATGGAAGAAGTGGGTGAATTGGCCAGGATCGTAGCTCGTATGCATGGCGAACAGTCATTTATAAATGCAACTTCTGAGACTCAACAGAAAAAACAAATGGAAGAAGAAATGGGAGACGTAATATTTGTTTTGACTTGCATTGCTAATCAATCCGGATTCAATTTACCCCAGATTTTAGAAAGGAACCTTGAAAAAAAATCTAAACGAGATAGCCAAAGACATAAAAAAAATCCTAAACTAACTAACGAAAATACTTGAAAGAGAAATTGGGTTTCTCAATCAATTTGTAGAAATCTTCCATGAACTTCAAGCACCTTTTTTTGTGTTTCTTTGAGAGTAATTTGAAATCGTGGATGAGGTCAAAAAAGACAGTCTTTTTACTCCTGAAGAGGGCTAAAACTTTCTGAAATTCCTCAGGATCTTTTCCCATGATCAGGGGTGACCGGTCGAAAGTTACCGACTGATCAGTAAATGCATACGGAGCTCTGACAAAGGCAGAAAAATCAAAATCGTA
>JAHEBN010000295.1 GCA_024645245.1 Jiulongibacter sp.
CATTGTTACTAAATTTATTGGAAACTTCTTGAATTGGAATGACTATTGCGAGAAGCGTTGCAAAAAACAGGACTAGCAAAAATATTTTTTTCATTTCTTTTTTTCTTAATTTCATTTAACATTAGTATAAACACCCTGATATATGTTATGTCGTTTATATCGTTATTGTCGGTACCTATTTTTTTTCAAAAATATCGAATTTTTCGAGATATTCGAGTGGACTCTTTACTACTTTGTTATTCACTGAAAGAATATGTGTATAAACTTCGGTAGTTTTACTGCTACTATGGCCAAGCATTCTTTGTATCATTCGAAGGTTCACACCTTCTTGTAGCAAGTGCGTAGCAAAACTGTGCCTTAATGTATGCACTGTTCCCCAAGGGTTTGCTCCAGAGCTTTCAATAGCCTTTCTAAGTATGTTTTGTATACTTTTTGCCGAATATTTTCCGCCATCTTGTCCTTCAAAAAGCCAATAACTAGGCCTGTGAAGTTTATAGTATTTTCTTAAAAGTTCTAAAAGAACTGGAGATAGAACACTTTTACGGTCTTTTTTTCCTTTAGAGTCTTTAATAAAAATAGATCCTTCATCACTTAAAATATCTTTTGTTCGTAAGTTTATTGCCTCACTAATTCGTAGACCAGCACTATAAATTGTCAGCAAGATAGCTTTGTGTTTAATATTATTGGTTACCTGAATTATTTTCATAACCTCCTCTTTACTAAATACATTAGGTAAGCTTTTCGATCTATTTGGCCTTTGTATATCATAATATTCCCGAGGTTTACCTAGTACATGCTCATAATAAGCTTTAATTGCATTTATGATGGTATTTTGAGCAGTGTCGGATATTTGATATTTACTTTTTAAATGATAAACATAGGACTCTATTTCACTTTTTTCCAATTCTGGATAATCGTGCCTTTCAAAAAATGAAAAAAAGTAGCTCAGAGCACTTAGGTAGCTTTTAATTGTTGATTCACTTAAGGATTTCAGGATAAATTTTTCTTTGCATTTCAATAGTTCGTTTTGAGCATGTTCCGTCAAATTAATATTTTTCAAAGGTTTTTCAGGACTTTCCAATTCCTGAATGCAGTATTTTCCTTTGAAATGCCTAGCCACCATTTTTTTATTCTCCGCCGTATTTATCAGGCTCCAGAGTTTCTGAGTGGGATGGTAAAAGGCTGAGTTTTGAGCTTTTAGCCATTCTCTTTCCGGTTTCATTTGGTAGGGAATATAAAGCTTAAACCGCTGGCTGCGGGGTGGGGGAGTGTAGATAACAATATTGTTCATTGGTTCATTATTTATTAGCCTCCGTAAATAAAAAAAGAAACTTTTAAATAATTGCGACAATAAACACTTACATTCGTTTACAAACGTTTCATAACCGTTAGAAAACGTTTGTTGTCGAATATGGTAAAGAGCTTATAGCTAGTATGTAAAATAATTAAATATTTTATCCTTTATAAATTATGGCATTTTGTAAAATTTGTAAAGCTCCAATTAAAGGAAGAGCCAACAAGGTATTTTGCAGTACGAAATGCAAGAATTTTTACCATAAAAATTTACGTTCAGTTACTAAAAAAGAAGCGTATTCAATTGATCAAATTCTCCACAGAAACCGCTCCATATTACTTGAGATTTTAGGCAAAACAGGCCAAAAAATAAAAGTGAACAGATTACTTTTGGAAGAAAAGAAATTCCGCTTCAAGTACCTCACTCATTTTCACGTCAATTCCAGCGGCAAAATGATACATTACCTGTATGACCTGGCTTGGGCCGAGTTTTCGGATGATGAGGTTTTGGTATTACGGAAATAGTTATGGCCACAAAGGCCCGGAGTCACTGCGAAACACGGAGAATTTACTTTGTGAAACTTCCTGCCTATGTGTCTCCGTGTCTATCAAAATACAAGGAACTTATGTCGTTTTTTTTACCACTAAGGCCCGGAGTCACCAAGAAGCATAGAGAATTTGCCTTATGCCTGAATGGACATAAAAATCATTTTAAAATTCCGATTGGTTGTGTTGCCTTTAAGTGATTGCTTAATTCCCGGATTTATTACTTCGGTTTTCATACCGCAATTCCCCCAAAAGATAAACTTAGGAACCTATTTTAAACCCCAAAACCACTTTATAAGCCATCCGGTATACACTTTGCCCACACAGGTATACAGAAATGCAGGATATACCGCTCACCTGAAATTTATTCCATACCTTTATTTTTGTTTGATAAAAACACCTGTAAATGACAGAAATTAACATTAAACGAAGCACGCGATCCTATATAACGCATACCGTGGTATGGGCGGTTTTGTTTCTGTTGCCTTTCGTCAATTTCCTGTATGAACCCGAAAAATGGGCTACGGTAAACAAGGGTTTTCTGTTTATGCAATCTTTCGGTACCTTATACCTGTTACTTACTTTTTATTTCAACCTTCGCATCCTCGCACCGCGATTTCTCTCCCGAAACAAAAACCTTGCTTTTTTTCTGCTCATCGTTTCCGGGCTTTTGCTCTATATTCTTATTAATTACTTCTCTTTTACGCAGTTTTTTCTTAACGATGGGCATTTTTTAGATGCGAGTGGCAAAAGCATTGCCGAGCCCGAACGCCGCCGTTGGCTTATTTTTCCGGTGGTAATCGGTCCGATCCTGTTTTATTCGCTCAACATGCTCATCAGTACCTTGTTGTATCTGTTTAATGAGCGTAGCAGGCAGCGGGAAGTCAATCAATTGGCC
>JAHEBN010000155.1:0-1832 GCA_024645245.1 Jiulongibacter sp.
AGAAGCAAAGGGAAATCGCTTGTTTGTGCCTGGTTATGAAGAAAAATTTGTCGTAAATCCATTTAATCTGTTTCAAAAAAACAAGCCGATCCACCGACCCAGTCAAAATCCTTATTGAAATCCACGCCAATCATTTTACCACGGCTTAGTCTGGCAAGATTGGTAACCAAAGTCGGGCGTTTTTTGCCTTTTGGCCAGATATACATCATTCGGATCTCCGCCTTTATTTCATTTCCTTCCGGATTTACCAAAAAAGGAACGTATTCCACTTTTTTCTGCAAAAGGTAATTTTGCTTATTCTCTATATTTTCCAGCATTTCAGCCGTAAGATCGAGCTGAACACCTGCTCCGGCAAAAGAAAATAAGGGTTTCAGTACAAACTCGTTTAAATTTTCAGGCAAGTTTTTTAGCTCATGCAGATAATGGCATTCTGGAATGTAACTGCCTTTCAGATAAGGTAATATATATTTACTGATGCGGTAAAACCAATTGGGATTGGCGATCCATTCCACCTTCGCCGTTTTAAGAATGTCAATCTGACTTTTCATTTCCGGATATTTCTGATCTATTTCGTCAAAAATTATCCGGTTGTAAATGCGGTCAATTTTCTTTTTTTGACCCTCTTTAATATAAAAAAGTGAGCCGTTTTCCTCGTAAACCTTGCTTAAGCAGACCACATCAATATCCCAATATTTTTTGGAAAGTTCGAAATCAAGCCGGGTCTTTTGTTTTTCAGGAAACACTTCAAGCAAAATGGTATTTTTTGTGGAATCTTCTCCTTTCAGCAGTTTTTTCATTTCATTGCTGTATGAAAAAGCATTCAGCCGATTGAAATAGGGCGAATAATTTGCCGGAGTGCTAAAGTATTTTTTGTATTTGCCACTTAGGTAACTCTGATAAGCAAAAAGTGATGGAAAACCCTGCAATTCAATTAATTGAGGAGCCAGATTTCCATCTGAATCTTTTGAAACTGCAAAATCTATACAAAGAAATTCTGGATGCTCACCTTCATTTTCAAAGAGGTAATTTTCCGGAATGGCATTTTGTGTTTTTTCTTTAAAATCAGCTCCCTGAATCACATCAATGATTTGATTGCAGGTTAGTAATAGCTTGGTTTTGAACTCTTTGGGTACTAAAACAGGTGATTCCGCAACTCTGAAATCTAATTCTCCGGGGAATTCCAGATCAATTTCTTTCAACATTTGCCTGTATTTGGCGGTATTGAAAGAATCGTTAAAGGCAGCTCTTGCTTTCTTATCCATTAGCTTACTTTTTCCGGTTTAAGATTTTCATAAGCTGTTTTCAGGAATCGCGGTATAATGACAGATTCGGTTAATTTGATTTTGTCGTCATCATCCAATTGATCGATCATGCTATCGTATTTTTCCTGCCCGTATTCCGAAATCACAGCGTTTCTTTTTTCTACTTGCTCAAAATAGCGAATCATACCTTCCGAATCCGCCTCGGGATGAAACTGTACACCAATTATATTTTCTGTAAATCGAATAGCCATTATGGCTCTTTCTAAAGGCACATGTGGTCTCTCTTTTTCCAAAGCCAGTATTTTGGCACCGGTTTTTTTGAATTTTTCTAAAGCCGGACTAATCACCTGAAAATCACGGGAATCTACCGCCCAGAAAGGATCTTCCAGTCCAAGAAATAGTTCCTCCGTCTGGCCTTCTTCGGTTTTATGAACAGGCATAACTCCGAAAGATGTTGATTTACGCTTACTTACTTTGGCCAGGTTCCAATGTTGAACCATTAACTGAAAAGAATGACAGATTAGGAATAGACTTTTTCGCTCTTCATTTTTAGTGTTGAAGGCGATAATT
>JAHEBN010000155.1:1842-10018 GCA_024645245.1 Jiulongibacter sp.
TCCCAATTTGCACCTGTTAACAAGGGACTGCCCGGGCCACCGGTTGAAATAAAAATATCGTATGCTGCCAGATCCGGTATTTCTTCTTTGCCACGTACATCGAAAATCCGGTATCCGGCATCAATATCTGACTGAATTATAAAGTTTTCAATCAATGCTTTAATACAACGCATGCCTTCATTTGGATGCCCGGCATAAAGGTCTATTATTGCTATTTTTGTTTGCTGATTCATGTATTGGAATAAGAAATGGGCTGCAAAGGTCGGGAATTACGTGCTAAAGTCCGAATATTGTTTCTTCCGATATGTAATCCACTACTGCTTCGAGGCTTCTTTTTTTACGGAAAACCGCCAATTGCCGATCTGCTCCCGTACCGTTTTCCAGAATCTGATGCACATATTCGACTTCTTTTCGGCTTCCCAACTCATCTACCACATCGTCGATAAATTCCAGCAGCTCATAAGTAAGTTGTTTGAAAGGCACTTCCGTTTCTTTGCCAAAGTCGATCAGGTTGGCTTCGGTTCCATATCGGGCTGCCCGCCATTTATTTTCGGATAGTAACAACCTGCGGTAAGTTCTGAAACTCAGGTTTTGCATCCTTAATTTATATAATTTGGCAATCAGGGCTTGCATAATAGCGGCCAGACAAATCGTTTCGTCTATTCGCATGGGCACGTCACAAATCCGGTATTCAATAGTAGGGTAGAAGGGATGTACCCGAATATCCCACCATATTTTTTTACCATTATCGATGCAATTGGTTTTGACCAAAAGATTGATGTAATTGTCATATTCAGAGGCACTTGCAAAATAATCGGGAATACCGGTTCGCGGAAATTTATCAAAAATTTTGGAACGATAAGATTTAAATCCGGTGTCTCGGCCGCACCAAAAAGGTGAATTGGTGGAAAGTGCAAAAACATGGGGAAGAAAATACCGGACCTCATTCATGATTTTGATGGCCTCGTTTCGGTCGTCGATTCCCACATGCACGTGTAAACCAAAAATCAGGTTTCCACGTGCCACATCACGCATTTCGTCGATCAGTTTATCGTATCTTTCATTAGGCGTGATCAATTGATTTTGCCAATCAGAAAAAGGATGCGTGCCGGCTGCTGCTATTTTTAGGTTTTGTTTGGCAGCCAAATCAAATAACATGCGACGTAGATAAGTCACTTCTTCCCGTGCCTGCTGAATGTTTTCGCAGACATTAGAAACAGTTTCTACCACTGCCTGGTGCATTTCCTGCTTGATTCTTTCTTCCAGAATTACCTTACCGCCATCCACAATTTGCGACATATGCGATTTCAGCTCCCTGGTTTCCGGATCTATGGTTTGAAATTCTTCTTCAATTCCAAGAGTAAATAAAGCCATGTTATTTCGACTTTTTGGTTTTTACTGTTTTATCAGACAAAGCGGCTTCTTTAATAAAAGTACCCCAGGTGCAATTATTTTTACCGGGAATATGCGTTTCGGCTTTTTCAATGGCAAAACGAGCGGCGTTTTCCACTATCCATTCAAAATTTTCGGCTCCAACAGAATGTATGTCGGCGTCGGGTGCCGGATTACAAAAATCTATCGCATAAGGGATTCCGTCCCGAACTGCAAATTCTACGGTGTTGAAATCATAGCCCAATGCATGATTTAATTTCAACACGTAATCGTGAATGGTAGCCATTAATTTTTTGTGCTCTTCTCCTTGGGTTTTAGGCTGAGTAGCATACCGCAAATGATGCGGATTCCTAGGCTCATAAGGCATAATATGCACATATTTGCCTCCCAGGCAATAGCATCGGTAATAATCTGTAAATACAATTTCTTCCTGAAGCATCATGACCAACTGGCCGGTTTCACCGTGTTTTTGCCATAAATCTTCGGGGTCATTTACCTGATACACACTTTTCCATCCACCTCCCGAATGCGGTTTCATGTATGCCGGAAAACCGATCGTTTCAAACATACTTTCCCACTCCAAAGGGAATTTCAGGTTTCGGAATGAATTTTCTGAGGTGTCATCCGGTCTTTCTTTTGATGGCAATAATACTGTTTTAGGAACAGGCACCCCCAATTTCACTGCCAGACAATTATTGAAAAATTTCTCATCGGCACTCCACCAAAAAGGATTGTTAATTACAGCAGTTCCACAAAGTGCTGCATTTTTTAAGTAGGCCCGGTAAAATGGCACATCCTGTGAAATTCGATCTATTATTACCGCATAATCCGTGTCAATTCCCTGCTCTACCTGGCCTATTTGTACGGGTTCTGCCATAATTCCATTTTTACCCGTTATTTCATTTACCCGTTCACAAAATGCATTCGGGAAGGTATTTTCCATACCAAAAAGTATTCCGATTTTCTTCATAGTTTATTGATGATTAAAGTTTTTTTCATTTTCAATTCAATTTTATAAAAAAGCATTCAGGTATTCCGGAAACATCATTTTCCATAAGGGCCAGTCATGAGAAGCCCATTTTTTTTCATCGTACCAATGATCTATTTGCTTTTCTCCCAATAGTCGGGACATTTCAATATTGTCATTTCTGCAAATGTCCCAATCGGAGGTACCCAACACTATTTTGAGGTGATTGTATTTCCAGGATTCGGCATTTGGTAAATAATCAACCGGGCTGTTAAAATAGACATGATCGTCGTAATACCCGCTCATAAAACTTTTTATGCTATATGCCGCACTCATGCATATCAGGAAATTTACCTTGTCGGGATGTTTAAATGCATAATTGGCAGCATGAAAGCCTCCAAAGCTACAACCGCCAATACCAATCCTTTCTACATTACATTCCCGCTGAATATAGGGTACTAACTCCTCATGCAAAAACCTGACATACAGGTTATAATTGTAAATTTTTACAGCAGGCGATAGATTTTTTGCATATAAACTTTCGTGATCTATACTGGCTACATTGTAAATTTTGACTTCCCCGTTTTCAATCCGGTTAGCAATTGTATCTAAAAGTCCGAAGTCTTTGTTTTGCCATACATTTCCCATGGAAGTAGGAAACATCAGGATAGGGTAGCCCCAATGCCCGTGAATAACCAATTCGATGTTTCTACCTAAAATATGCGAATAATATTGAATGTAATTTTCCTGCATGTGTTTACCTATCGATTGATTTAGCCTAATTTTGTAACAATATACTTCAGAAACAAATAAAAATGTAATTCTACGGCTAATTATTATATGTCAACAATTTCAGCAAAAAAATCTGGATTTCAAGCTCCTCTTTTTCAGATGAATCAGAAATTTCCAAGTATTCATTTGAAGCGAGAGTTAATTTTTGATGTGGTTTTGCCACCGGATTATAAGCCGGAATTAAGATATAAAATTCTACTAATGAACGATGGTCAGGATTTTGGACAGTTGAAAATGGATGAAATTTTAACCAGATTCTGGAAAGAGAAGAAGAAAGATTTCGTATTTGTGGGCTTACATTGTAATGAAAACCGGCTTCAGGAATATGGAACAGCTAATATAACTGATTACAAAAAAAGAGGATCTAAAGCGGGTGAATACAACGATTTTGTAATAAATGAAATGATGCCTTTTTTGGTGAAAAGATATAATCTGAGCCAATTTTCTGCGGATCATTATTTCTGTGGTTTTTCTTTAGGCGGACTTTCTGCCATAGATATTGTGTGGGCCAATGCCCGTACCTTTTCAAAAGTCGGTGTGTTTTCGGGTTCATTTTGGTGGAGAAAAAAGGCCTATGATTCGGGTTATAAAGAAGATAAAGACCGGATTATGCATAAAAAAATAGCAAATGGAAAGTTCAATCCGGGTCAGCAATTCTGGTTTGAATGCGGTACACACGATGAAACTTCCGACCGAAACGGAAATGGAATAATTGACTCCATTGACGATACGCTGGACTTAATTAAGGAGTTGGAATTGAAAGGTTACAAAAAACACCGGGACATTCACTACCTCGAAATTGAAAAAGGAGAGCATAATTTTGGGACCTGGAAAAAGGCCATGCCCGAGTTTCTTAATTGGGCATTTTCCGATTAAGAATTCATTCCATTTACAAGGATTTCAAAAATTCAATCGTATCTACATCGTCTGCAAATTCATCCAGACGGGGTTCCTGTGACTCTCCAAACGCAATAGTGGGGAAGGAATAAGAAGAATTACCTACCACACATTGAATTTTTTCCTTATTCGCTATGAGTTTTTCACCCAAATTATTGGAACTGGAATAGGTTTCATAAAACAATACAGATAAAGGACTTATCAGGTTTTCGTCTTCTTTCAAAATCAGGAAACCATTGTCGAGGTGAGGCACCCGATTAACCAGGTAAACAGATTTATTATAATCGTAATTATTATTGTATTTGTGATGAATCTTGATGGTGTTCCAGTATTCAATACTTTCGTAAAAATGCTCGAAATTGTAATTTTCAGGAACAAAAAGCTTGGATATATTGCGGCAGCCTAAACCAAAATAACGGAATATGTCATTACCCAGGTCGCGTAAATTCATAGAACTTTCCTCACCATTTAAAACAGCTACAGAACTTCTGTTTTTACGGATAATATGGGGTTTCGAAGAAAAATAATATTCAAAATAGCGGGAAGAGTTATTACTTCCTGTAGCAATGTAAGCATCCGCATCATTGAGCCTATGCACCAGTTTTATTTCATTTTTCCAGTCCTCATCCAATTTAAAAAGCTTTTCAATGATTTTTAACATCAACACCTGATCACTGCTACTTAGCTTAATCATAGCTTTGTGACCGGAAAGCAATACATGTACGAGATCAGCCAAACCAACCAAAGGAATATTTCCGGCAGCAATAATTCCAACCGATTTTTGCTCTTTCAGGTCAGTCAACTTATATTCTTCAACTAATTTTTTAATCGGATATTCGGCCAGATAATGTATTGCTGCCATTTCTAATGAGAGCCTTACATTGTCTTCGGTAAACCATCCGTTTGAATTTCTTGCCTGAATTACCCAATCGTTAATTTCCTCTTTACTAATATCAGAAGTAAGCCACTCAGAAAGCTTGGAAAATGTAACTATTTTATTTTTTAATAGCATTTTAAAAAGTGAGAATCTTAAATTTTATTCCCTTTGGGCAAAATTACTAATGATTGAAACTTTGTGGTTGTATATTTGTTCTTATTTCGAAACTAATTAAGATTTTTTGAATGGCAATTTATATTACTGACGAATGTATCAACTGTGGTGCCTGCGAGCCTGAGTGCCCAAACACAGCTATTTACGAAGGTGGTGTGGAGTGGACCTGGGGTGGTGGAACAGCATTAAATGAAGTTGACTTTGGTGATGGAACGGTAATCAGTGCAAAAGATTCGCAAGCTCCGGTCTCCGACGAATTTTATTATATAGTAAGTGATAAGTGTACAGAGTGTATGGGTTTTCATGAAGAACCCCAATGTGCGGCGGTTTGTCCGGTAGATTGCTGTCTGCCCGATCCTGATCACGTGGAAGATGAGGAAACTTTATTGGCTAAGAAAGCCTGGTTGCACGCTGAGGCCTAAAATTAAAATTTAAATACCAGACGAAATCCTGCTAAGGCGGGATTTTTTTTTGCCTTATATCCACTTTTGTACAATTTTAATATTGAATTTGGAAAATTTAAGAAACAATATAAAATATTTAATAAAATGAAAAATAAAGAATTATATACTAAATTTAATTAATTATCTTTCGATGTTAATTTATACCAATAATCACCATAGAAATTAATTTTTACATTAAATATAATCTAATATTGAGTTAATAAGTTTAATTATTAATTTTTTAGTAATAAAAATATTAAATAATAAAGTTGTTATTTCTTGAAATGTTAATTTTATAAAACAGAATAAAATATTAGTTTATATAAATATTACAGAATATTAGATTGTTTTACATTAGGGATTAAATCTGGGGGGCAAAAATTCTGAATTTTAAGACGTACTACATTAATCAAAACCATAATAAATCGTACAGTTATGTCAAAGTCAAGTTGGAAAGGTGCCATAACACCGCTCATTGTTTTATTAATTATTACCTTATTGGCATTGTTTAATCCGGGTGTACCGGGTGAAATTATTACCGAAGGTTTGGACTCCGGAGATACAGGCTGGATGATTGTGGCTTCGGCTATGGTATTGCTTATGACGCCCGGACTTGCGTATTTCTATGGAGGAATGGTGAATTCTAAAAATGTTATTTCCACCATGCTGCAAAGCTTTATCGCAATGGGGGTGATTTCTATAGTTTGGGTGGTAGTAGGTTACAGCTTAGCTTTTGGCGAATCAGTAGGAGGGATATTTGGAAATCCTATGACACATTTTATGTTTAAAGGTGTTTTGGATGCTCCTCTTGTGGGTACAATTCCGGCAGTTGTATTCGCTTTTTTTCAGTTGAAATTTGCCGTAATCACACCGGCATTGGTTACAGGATCGATGGCCGAGCGTATTAATTTTCGTTCTTATGTAGTATTTATGGTGCTTTTTAGCATTTTCATCTATTCGCCACTAGCACACATGACTTGGTCACCGAATGGCTTGCTTTTTAAATATGGTGTGTTGGATTTTGCTGGTGGTACGGTAGTCCATATGTCTGCAGGATGGGCTGCATTGGCAGGAGCTTTGTATTTAAAGAGACGACGTTCTCATTCTGAAGGTAGTTTTTTACCACCTGCAAATGTGCCTTATGTTTTATTAGGGACTGGGTTGCTTTGGTTCGGCTGGTTTGGCTTTAATGCTGGATCTGCCTTGGGAGCTAACGCCTTAGCCGCTTCGTCTTTCGCAACAACGAATACGGCAGCTGGAGCTGCAGGTATAGCCTGGGTATTATTTGATGCGGCCAGAGGTAAGAAAGTATCGGCCATAGGATTTTGTATTGGTGTGGTAGTGGGATTGGTTGCCATAACACCAGCAGCGGGTTTTGTCACAATTCCTCATGCATTAGTGATAGGGGTTGTAGCTTCTATTATTTCAAATGTTTTGGCACATTACAAAACTAAAACGCCTTTAGATGATACCTTGGATGTTTTTCCTTGTCATGGAGTTGGTGGTATGGTAGGTATGGTATTTACCGGAGTTTTTGCCACAACGGCCATTAATGGAGCAGTGACAGAGCAAGGTTTGTTCTTTGGCGAAAGCTCATTATTTATCAAGCATATTATTGCACTTATAGGAGTATCTGCATTTGTAGCAATTATGTCATTTATCTTACTGAAAATCACGGATATGATTGTTCCCTTAAGAGTAGATGCCGAAGATGAATTAATTGGTTTGGATATCAGTCAGCACGACGAAAAGTTAATTGAAGCCTGATATAATAAAGATATAATAGATAATAACAAAAACACAATTTATTGTGGTTTTGTTGTACTCAAAAAAGCAAAATACCCGCCTTTGGTGGGTATTTTCTTTTATTTTAAATATGCAAAATATATCAAAATCGAATTTTAGTGCATTATTATTTCTTCTTCTGACTCTCTCACTTCCACTATGCCTTTTTCAGAAATTCCTGATAATGAAACTTCTTTGAGATTATTGATAAGTAGTGGATCGTATTTTGCCTGAACCCGCACATAATTTTCTGTAAAACCATGCATTAGTCCATTTTCTACATCATCTTCGAATAATACGGTAAAGTTATTCCCAAGTTGATTTTCATAGAAATACCTTCTTTTCTTCTCTGAAAGTATATGTAACATTTTGGAGCGTGCACTTCTTTCCTTAGAGCTTACTGACGGCTTAATTTTTATGGCTTCGGTGTTTGGTCTTTCGGAGTAGGTGAATACATGTAAGTAGCTAATATCTAATTCATTCAGAAATTCATAGCTTTCTTTGAATAATTCCTCCGTTTCGCCGGGATGGCCCACAATTACATCAACCCCAATACAGCAATCGGGCATAACTGATTTTATGTGATTCACTCTGTCTGTATACAATTCGCGGCGATAACGCCTTTTCATCAAGCCCAAAACTTTATTACTGCCGGATTGTAAAGGAATATGAAAATGAGGAACAAATCGTTTCGACTGAGCCACAAAGCGAATAATTTCGTCACTTAGCAGATTCGGTTCAATACTGGAAATTCGAAAACGATCTATTCCTTCCACCTTGTCCAATTCTTGTATTAATTGCAGGAAATTTGCTTGCCTTACACCATTCTGAATACCAAAATCACCAATA
>JAHEBN010000156.1:0-768 GCA_024645245.1 Jiulongibacter sp.
AAAGTCGCCGGTGCCGCTAATTTTATTTCCGACTTGTACTGTGGGAGCTCCCGTAAAAGCAGCGGCAGTAAGGTCAGCATCAGAAGTGGAACATCCATCCTTTGCAACCGAAAATGAAGTTCCTAAGTTTAATTGAGTTATGTGACATTTTAATTGAGTGGCCGATGAACTTCTTACAATACCACTGCTACCATTAACAGTTAATTCTCCATAGAATCTTCCACTACCCTCCACAGATAAGGCTGAGGTAGGTATCGCAGAGCCAATGCCCACATAGCCACCATTGGAGAAAACCATACGGGAGATTCCATCTTCCTGAATTAATAAGGCATCGTCGGCATCGCTGTAATTAAATTTCCAGACCTTTGAGTCTGCTGAACTGCTTATAGCAATGTCGCCATCTGTCACTTCGAGACCTATATCCTGAGATTGGGTAAAATTACCTATCCCAATTTTTGTATCAATCAATAAATTTCCGCCTAATTTAATTACTCCATTTACATCCAGTTCATAAGTTGGTGTTGGGTTATTTATCCCTACTTTGCCATTGTAATACAAGGTATTTGGCTGATCAAAACTTCTAAACCATTGATTTGAGGCTGTTTGCCAGGTAGTACCATTGCATAGCATCATAAGGTCGGTCGTACTATTAAAATAAAGTTTACCTTTTTCCTCATTGGTACATGAGGGTGCAATTGATGAATTGGGTATAATAAATCCATCAGGGAGCATCGTGCCCGATTGAGCTAAAGACAGCAGAGCGAAGGA
>JAHEBN010000156.1:778-10016 GCA_024645245.1 Jiulongibacter sp.
GAAGGAATTACAAATGAGGAGTAAAATTAAGTTTTTCATGATTTTTTTTATTGAGATTCCATTTTTTGATATCTCAAAATTATTAAGCCCTAAACGCCTCGAGAAAAATTACCTGGTGAATTGCTAAAAAATCAATTTGAAAAGTACAGATTTCAAACTGAGTTGTTATAATGGATATTAACTTGAATTAATTTGAGGTATTCGGAATGTTAAATTCAAAACCTCCTGTAGCATTTACATCATATATTGAAGTATGTTTTAAATAATGCTTTAAAAAGTTGGTTCGGTGCCTTGTAAATGCACAAAATAAATTGCCGGAAAAATCCCGGTATTGGGTAAATTAATTTGACAGTCTATTGAAGTAATTGTCCATTTTTGATACTTTTAATCAGTTCTTCAAAAGTTTACTTTTATAAAAATATCCATCACCTCTGGCCGGCCGGTTAAACCAGTGACCTTGCACAGGACTGGAGCTTTAGTTATATTATTAAATAAGCCTTAGTTCTATTTAAAGGGCATTGTGGTTTTTTTTAGTGAAATTTATATCAAATATGGCTTAAGCGATTATGCACCAATTACCATACTCTATAAAGCCTTAGGCCATCAATTACGCAACTTATTTGCTATTAAAAGGAGAGTTGGTTATATCAGATTCCGATGTTGGCTATTCACCGGTTAAACAGGCCATTCGTTAAGCAAAAGATTAGTCAGTAATTTGATTAATACCTACAGATTAAAAGAAAATACAGCTTAAGAAGTTTGGAATTTGGCAGCAAAAAACGGATTTTTGTTTATGTTGCCATTGTGATTTTCAAAATCAGATACCTGCCAGGATGCTCTCTTTGAACAAATCAAATAGTGGATAACTCGTATTGTCAACACGCTACCAAATAGCTGGTATGAGGCATTTTCAGGAAGCATAAAATGTGTCATTGTCTTTATCTTCCATCCAGTCATACTCGATTTCAACAGCAGATTTTCTTGCGAATTCAATTCCGTGTTGATCGGCCAGAAATCCTATGGACATATCCATACCGGCACTTACGCCGGAAGAGGTATAATATTTTCCATCCACTACCCAGCGTGCTTTTTTATTCCAATTGACATGAGGTCCATTTGAAATTACCCAATGGAAAGATCGTTTATTGGTAGTTGCCAGTTTTCCGTCAATTAATCCTGTTCTGGCCAATAAGGCAGTGCCGGTACAAACCGTTAGTACGAACGTACTGCTATTAGCAATTTCTTTTATTAAATCGATTAATAAATGGTTATCCACTTCTTTTCGTGTTCCATATCCACCGGGAATTAAGAAAATAAAGACTTCGTCATTTATGGTTTCCAACTTTTCTGTCAAAACAGATACCCCGTGTTTGTTTTTTACCAGACCACCAGTTAAAGAGTAAAAACGGACAGTATACAGGTCGACGAGTCGCCCGAAAATTTCCACCGGACCAAAAACATCTAAGGTTTCAAAATCTTCGAATAATAAAACTGCGATTTCCTTCATATTGCTGCTTTTATGAAATACTGATTTTGGTTTGCCTTAATTAGTTTTTACTTGTAAATATCGGAGCATTATTATTAATGTAAACATTATCTCAAATAATTACTGTTTTTTTGAAATCGCTTAATAGCTGTTTTTAAATGCATGTTTTTCAGGTAATAAATAAAGTTGAAAACTACCACAAAAAAGGAAAACAGTACTAAAATAAAGAAAGGTAATGTATTCATTGTTTTGTTCTCCTAATTAGCAGCCTGACAATCAGGTTTTTCCGTGCATTTCGGTTTCAATTTAGCAAAAATTTTAATACCTGTAATGAGGTCGGTAAGAAGACCCTTATCATAGCATTCCATTTCATCATTTGCCGGTTTTTACTAAGTTTATAATACTGCTGAAGCCAGCTAGCTTCTATTATACATTGGATAGTTTCGGAGAATGACCGTTTGAAAGTGTACGGGATTTCTACCACGGAAAACAATTAAAAATTCACCGGATGAATATCTCTGGATTCTATATATGAAGCACTTACTAATGAAAATTTAGTAGCCATTCGTACTTTTTTTCGGTTTATTACTTAGCATTTTTTTGTTAATATATCTTTCATTGAAGCACTTAAACCGCATTTTTATCTAGTTGTGTTTAGTTTTTAATTATTGAAATGGATTACTCCATTTAACTTCTGTATTCACGCTGGAATCTGTTAAAGTTTTTAAAAAAGCTACTAAAGCAGCTTTTTCTGCCTTTGTCAGGTTTAATCGAACAGGATTTCCGTTAACATCGCTTAAGGCCGGTGAAAGTGTAGGGTGGTTTTGGATGCCACTATTGTAATGTTCTACTACTTCCTCTAATGTACTAAATCTGCCATCGTGCATATAAGGTGCTGTAAGTTCTATATTTCGCAGAGTCGAAGTTTTGAAACGACCAACAAAAATTGGATTGGGAAAAACAGTACCTGCACCTAAATCCGTTGTTGAAAAAGCATCTAGTCCATTGTTTTGT
This sequence comes from Jiulongibacter sp., assembly GCA_024645245.1. Lineage (GTDB taxonomy): Bacteria > Bacteroidota > Bacteroidia > Cytophagales > Spirosomataceae > JAHEBN01. The sequence goes on from JAHEBN010000156.1 coordinate 3,279, forward strand.
GGACCGGGATTGGCACTTACAAATGCTTCTGTCGTATGGCAGCCAAAACACGCACCTCCGCCATTTGGAATAGTTTTAAAGAAAATATTTTTTCCTAAATTTTCTTCGGCTGTAAAATTTGGAAAATTTGCACCCGGCGAGGGTGACAAGGCTCTTCCTACATCGTATTTGCTGGAGTAACTTACAATACTTCGTACAAACTGTGCCAATGCTTTTGAAATTTTATCAGAAGTAATTTCCGGTGATCCAAAGGCATTATTAAATAATTGAGGATAATAAGATTTTTCTTCCACTTTACGAATGACTTCTTCCAAGGTTAAACCCATTTCGACCGGGTCCTGGAAAGGCATTAATACTTGTTCTTCTAGTGTGGCAGCTCTTTCATCCCAAAAAAACCTTCCCCGTTGATAAAAGCGAGCATTAATAAGTGTCATAGCATGACGAACAGTGGTACCTCCATTAAAACCCAGGCTCAAAACCACGTCATCTGAAAATCCTTTGACTTGTTTATGGCAAGAGGCACAAGCGACTGTTCCATTTAAGCTTAAATTTTTATCGTAAAATAACACCCTCCCCAAAGTGGCCCCATCGTTGCTTATCGGATTGTTTACAGGTATATTATCAATACCATTGACCGAAGTTGGTAAGGCCTGACCAGAAACATCTGTGGTAAAATGGCTTGGTAAATTTAAATTTTCGTAATCAAAAGGTTCACTGGGTAAATTCAAAACACGCACCTCTGTAGATGCATCAACTTTTTCTTTATTACAAGAAAACAGACCCAAAACGATGAGTAAAATGGAAGTAAAACAGAATGATCTATCTTTATTCATAAATAATTCGAAGTATGTAATAGTTCCGTTTTGACTCTTCTTGTCAGTAAAGGTTTAATTGAAGTGCGGGTTTAAATGGAAATAATACCTATATAGGAAATTTCAGTGTGCAATGCACTGAACTTCGCCATGCCTAGTCTTTTTTAAAAGCAATAAAGGCTTCGGTGATTTCCGAAACCTGAATTGCTCTAATAAATTTTCGCCAGTATTTAGCCCTTTGGCGTTGTTTTATTAAACATGTATCGTGCTATTTTCCATTCTTCGTTCACTTTTTCAAAAACGAAGAGTTCTCTGTTTGCTTCCGGAATTGTTTCTCCGGTGGCATGAATAAGCGTAGTGCCTTTTGAACTGGTGACCGCAAATGCCATATTCCCTTCCACCTCGATTTCTTCCATATAAAATTCAATATTTAATTGGATTTGGGAAAATACATACTCGTAGGATTTCAGAATATCTTCCGGACCAATTGCTGAAGGTGCTTCTGTTGGCATAAATACGCCATCCTTAGTGTAAAGGCTTTGGGCGAGTTTTGCATCGGAAGTGTTCAATGATTTCTTATACACACCCAGTAATTCTTCGATTTTTTGTTTTTCTTCTTTTTGCATGATTTCTGTTTTTGTTGTTAAATTTTGATTTGATTCTTGATTGCTTTTTTCGCCACATGATGTCATTAGAAATAGGGCAATTATGTACATTGGTATTTTTTTCATTTCCTTTCTTTTTGTTTTTACAAAGTTCAGGAAATAGAATCAGGCGTACCTATAAGGTAGATTAAGAAAGAAGCTTATGGTAGATTAAGATTTCACAAATCTTTTTCGGATAGTGCTAAGGAATTCCGGGCTAACTCCAAGGTAAGAGGCTATTTGAACATTGGATATACGGTTGAAGAAATGTGGATAGCGTTCCATAAAATCAAGGTAGCGTTCTTCGGCTGTGGAACTGATATTCTGCAATATTCTTCGTTGACTACTAACCAAAGCGTTTTCGGTTATCACTCTGAAAATCCTGTTGAATTTGGGATACTCGACAAACAATTTTAGTTGATCTTCTTTTTTGATTTGAAGAATTATCGAGTTTTCCATGGCCTCAATGTATAGTTTGCTCGGCTGTTCGGTATGAAAGCTACCTATATCTCCTATCCACCAATTTTCTATTGCAAACTGAAGGTTATGCTCTTTACCGTTTCCATCAACCAGGTACATCTTAAAGCACCCTTCCACAACAAATGTGTTGAGTTTACAAACATCACCCTCCTGTAGAATAAATTGCCTTCGCTTAATCTTCCGTTCCTTGAAAACCGTTTCCACAATAATTATTTCCTCTTCGTTTAAAGGAAGAAGCCGATTGAAATATTCTATAATTGGTTTTGTTTCCATTTTAATGCGATATAACTGGTTACAGCTACCGGAAAGTGACGATTTGGCCACTATAGTTTATTCAGAGTACTGCTTCTCAAATATACAATAAACTGTCTTAAGAAGCACTGATACGCTCTTTTGGTGTAGGTGGTATTATACGCAAACTCTATTTTCCCGCTGAGTTATATTGAATGAAGTTAACTCACAGCTTATCCATTGGAATAGATACAAATGTCTATAAAAACCCTACTAATAAAAATAAAACTCCTGCAAGTCCCGCTGCAATAAAATTATAAGGGTTTGCATACTTTAAATATTTGGCGTGGTCGGCGTGAGCAATTTTTGATGCCATGTTTGTCATTCCGGCAACTGGTGAGGTAACATCTCCGAATGTTCCACCGGTAATTACTGCTGCTACACAAAGTGGAATACTTGCACCAGATACCACCGCCAGAGGAATTGCAAATGGCATAATCAATGAGGCAGCTCCCCAGCCCGAACCGATAAAGTAAGTCACCGCTGAGGAAATAATAAAAATAGAAACAGCAACACTCCATGCGGGCAAAGAACTACCTAGATTGTGCTGAATAAAATTATTTAAACCCAATTCCTGTGAAACAGATGCTAAAGGCCAGGCTAAAGCCAGAATGATCAGGGTTGTCATTATCTCATTTCCACCTGATATAAGGTCAGAAGTCATTTTTTTGAGATTATATTTTTGAAAGAAATAAAAGATTGCTGATATGATTATAGAAATAAACAGTGCAACGAGCATGGCCCTGTTTGGTTCTGTATTTGTAATTGCTGATAAAAAAGTGGTATTGCCTGTTTTATTTTTCCCGAAGAACCAAAAGAAAAATATACTAAATAGGATAACACTTACTAAAGGAATAATAAGATTGATCACTCTTGGCTTTATCATCGGTTTTGTTTCTTCCCTATTCATCGCCATTACTTTCATATCCATATCAGCAGGTTGCTTAACTTGCCCTTTTTCGGGTTGTTTGAATTGGTAGAAAACAGAAATGAAAGTAATAAGAATTAAAATAATGCTGAAAAATTCGAAAGGAATAGCTTGTAACCAAGTAGAATAAGCTGATTTACTGTCAGCTACTCCTGCGGCATTTAGACCAATACTGATATTAGCTATATTAAATCCGACAAATGTTGTAGCTATTGGAATAAGTTCAACCACCGGACTGGCAGTATTGTTAAGCATAAAAGCAAACCTCTCGCTTGCTATTTTATTCTTTTCTGCAAGTGAACGGGTAATTGAACCCGCACCTACAACCCGGAAGCCACAATCAATAAAAGTGACTGGTATCAATGCCCATAGTAGAAAAAATACACCCTTATCGCTTTTTACGTGCTTGTCAGCTATATCTGAAAATGCTTTTATCCCACCTGATTTTTTTATCAGGGAAATTAAACCACTAAACAAATACAGAAATAAAAGCACCTGGAGACTCCCGCTATCCCTTAATGTTTTTACAATTTGGTCAACTGTTGTTTCAAAGCCACCTGAAAGTGTCGGGTTAAGCATATAGCCACCAGCTAACAGGCCTATTAAAAGGGAAGGAATGATTTTCTTAGTCCAAATTGCAACAGTAATGGTGATTATTGGAGGTAAAATTGCTAACCAAACATTTTGCATTTTTACTTTTAGGTTTATTTTTTTCTTCTGTATCTTAATGCAAATATTACTATAAGAATAATCACAAGCGGAATAATCCACATGCCATAACCCATTCCCCAACCCGAAAAATTATTGTTCATCATGGTATTAAAAATTTAAATACCGCAACTTATTTATTGCCTTGCAAAGTTCAAGTTTAAATAATAAATAGGCTTACATAACTTTATAAATAAGTTATATAATTCATCACATTTCCATTTACTTAGGGAGTTTACAAAAAAGAAATTAATCTGAAAGAGTTGCATTTAACGGTTTGTGGCTACAATTCAAGAAGTTGGCGATTTCGGAGACGAAAACTGTCTGCCAGCTCTGCACTTGATACAAAGCACATAGCTTTATTTAACCACTGAACCGCCACTTATTTATGACTCACACTTTAACCAGGATTGAACTCGTGCTATTATGCAACAGTTTAAAAATTGGCCTTGCAATGAATTTTCAGATTTATGGAATAGAATTTATTCATAAGTGATTTCACGTTAGCATACTAAGTTAGTGGGCGAAGCATAAATTCTGCATTGCAGATGACGAAAAAGGCTTGGCCTTGTTTGGGAATTAGCATTCCGTCAGTTGATAACTGCAATATTGCTGATGTTTTATTTATAAGCCAAATTTAAAACGTCTAGTCTGAACTGAATCAAAATAAAGAACAAATGTGAGGCAATATTTTTTAAGTCCCAATAATACCAAAGCTAATGTTAACAACAGGTATTTTTTATAGAGTCTTAAAAATGATCTTGGCCTCCTTTTCCCACGTGCAAAATATTTTATTGTCTTTCGTTCTAATTGCTTTTATAAAACTGCCTTCACCTACTGCTACTATTTCACCTTTGTTTAAATCTTTAAGTTTGAGTAGCTTTCCATCTTGCCATGCAATGATAGGGTTTTTAGTGTCATTTATGCTACAATTTCGTCCCGTTCCTATTTGATTTTCCACTTCGTTTGGTTTTGAATAAAATATTCGTCCCTCCCGCTGCCAAACAGTAGATATTATTCCTTTTTCATTTACTGTCAAACCACCACCATCCATAGGACATCCGTTTAATTTCCAGGTTCCGTATCCAAGTTTAACAGGGTTGTTAAACGTAGTCCCTTTATTGTCAGATTGCAATAAATAAAGATCCCTTGAGCCATTAAGCCAATTTCTGAACATAATTAATACTTTTGTTTGACTCACTGCAATACTTGGTTTACAACATTCGCAAACAGTTTTATCTTGTGACTCATAAACCATTTTATTTTTTGTCCATGAAATCCCACTGTCATTTGTTTTTGCGTAATAAATTTTATTGTTTTTATCCTCTCTGTTATCAAGCCAAACAGCATAAAAATTATCGGCTTGATCTGCCGCAATACTCATTAAACCTTCAGGTGCAGAACCTGCCAAATCATTTGCAAAAGTTTCTTTCGTCCATTTTCTTGATTTATGATTTAACTGAAAGGTATGAATCGAGCCTTTTTTATCAATAGCAGAAACTAAGGTATAATTTTTTGAACTGGCTGCCTGAGGGCCTCTTGACATTCCCAAATGCATATCTTTTACACTTCCAATCATTTGAATGTCTCGAAATGACAGACCATTGTCAATTGAAGTGGCACAATATATTTTATCTTCGTTACCATATATAATTCTTATTGTGCCCAAGTTGTCAATCGTGATTTGTGGTTGTTGACCGTTGCCAATTAGAATATTATCATTGGGAGTAAAAGAAATATACAGTGCTACAAAAAAAGTCAGAAAGGTCGACTTTAGAAATTGTTTCATATACTTGTTGTTAACGTTTAGTTTAAGAATAATATCCTAATTCGTGGCACTTTCATGTCAAGTTACACAAAAGTTGAAGCGGACTACAATCCCTGATTTTACTACTAAACCGGCTATTATTTTTATACATTTTTGGCGTGTCTTTTTTATTTGTTATCATTTTAGGAAGATACAAGGCTATAATTTTATGACAGCAGTAAACATATCACTTTCCATAAGAACAACACTCTCGAAAATAACAATAATTTTATCACCCTCTTTTTTCATTGTCGCTTCTGCTGATTTATTATTTAAAGAAAGTTGGATAGAGCTTGATGATTTTCCTTCAGGCAATGCCAATTCTATTTCCTGTAAATTCAGTTTCCCATGGACCATTTTCACCGTATTGGTTTGAGACGTTGCTGTTCTTATTTGAAATATGCTTCCCCAACCTTCCGCACTGGTAAATGCGGCTTTGAAATTTTCAGCATTCATTTTCGGAGCAAAACCAAGCTTCCCTTTTGGTCCATTGTAGGTATAACCACAAGCAGCAATAAAAGCACCGTAACTTGCCATAGCCCGGGAATAATGGTCGCTACATTCAATTTCGTTGTACGGGTTTCTTTTGTCGGCACCATACCTTTCGTGAATGGCTTTGATAAGTGTGAGGCCATAATCCAATTTATTTTCCCAAATCATATGGCTGGCAACCTGATGTTCAAAACCAGTCATGCACTCGTTGAAATATCCAAATTGCCAATGTCTTTCCCAATCCTCTTTTTTCCCTCCAAGTGGCCAGGTACACATAACCAAACCTGCATCGCCAGCAATGGCATAGGGTCTTCCATTTACTTTAGGAGACAAACTGGCTCGCAAAGGCCCAACGTCTGGAACAAAATTGTATTTCCACAGAGCCTCAAGAGAACTGTCAATCATTTCTTTGTTGTATAATTGACCTAATCCAACCTGATGAGCCCATCCTTGTCCGAAAACCTGATCAATATAACATCCTGACCCAATACCAATTGCATCGATATGGTTTGGGTCTTCATTTTGGATGAAGTACTCACCATTGAAAAGCTTTTCAATGTTCTTTTTTCCTGCTTC
>JAHEBN010000017.1 GCA_024645245.1 Jiulongibacter sp.
GCATTTACTTCTGTTCCGTCCAGAATTCCTTCGATCAATATTTTTAGATTTTCCGGTTTGAAAAAACTCGGGGTTCCGCCTCCCAGATGAATTTCACTTATTTTTATTTTAGCACCAATGACTTTGTTATATAATTCCCATTCACGTAGTAAAGCCTCAATGTAAGATTCTTCTACCCCGTGATTTTTGGTGATATGCTTATGGCAGGCACAAAAAGTGCACAAACTTTCGCAATAAGGTAAATGGATATACAGGCTTATGCTTTTGTCCGTATTTCGAATGCCATTCAGGTATTTTTCAGGGCTGAATTGCTCTAAATCCCAATCGGGCACGGTAGGATAGGAGGTATATCGGGGGCCAGCGGTATTATATTTATCGATCAGCTGATAGTTTTCCAAAGGTGAAATTCTGGTTTTATTCAGCAAAACTAGGAACTTGGGTTTGTGATGAAGATGATTTTTATCATATTTGGTACGATTATTCCTCATGAATTTACATTATGGCAAAAAAAATCATCATTATAAACGGTCCAAACCTCAATTTACTGGGTAAAAGAGAGCCTGAAGTGTACGGTAAGCAATCATTTGAAGATTACTTCACTTTGATTAAAAATGCTTACAGCGATGTGGAATTGCACTATTTCCAATCAAATCACGAAGGTGAACTGATTGATAAAATCCATGAAGTAGGCTTTATTTTCGACGGAATAATTATCAATGCCGGTGGCTTAACACACACTTCTGTGGCATTGGCTGATGCTCTTTCTTCTGTAACTTCTCCAGCGGTGGAGGTGCACATCAGTAATATTCATGCCAGGGAGGCATTTCGACATCATTCGTATCTTACCAGTCGCTGTAAAGGAATGATTGCCGGGCTCGGGCTTAAAGGTTACGAATTTGCTATACGCTACTTTCTATAATTATTTATTACCACCCGCCATTGGATTTTGATATCCGGTTGTTTTAAAAGTGAAATTGTCGGAAGAATTAATTTCAGTTACTTCCATGTGTGTCTCATTTCCGTTTTTATCGGTGGAGTCCATTCCAAGTACTGCCGATCCTTTCGCTACCATTTTGGCAATTTCCGGGTTTACATCGTAGTTTAATTTAAAGTTTCCACTGTTGGATGAGCTCATTTTTTTGAAACTCTCGTAATAATTACTAATTACCGGAACATTGCTTCTGCTTATCCAAATTGTAGATTTGGAATCATCGGATTCTACCAGATAACCATCACAGGTGTAGCCCAAAATAGTTTTTGTTTGCCCTGTTTTGGTATATTTAGTTTCAGCCATTTTTTCATTCGTATAGTTTTCGGCAGCAGTATTTTTCAATCCGAGACCAAACACAGTTTTCTTTCCATCGTTATCCATAAAGGTATACATACTGCTCTGATCAAAATCAAAAACCATCATCGACATTGGAGGTGCCGTTTTTTTACCCGAATTGTCCTTGATTTCGTTCATTTTTGAACCCACATAAGAGCCATTTTTGGTGAAATAGTATTTCATACTCATTTCATTCTGGTCTTTTTCATTTTTGTTCTTGGAATTCAGTTGCATTACATAAGAAGATTCGAAGGAATAAGATTCTTTAGGCGGTGCAGCATTAGTAATTCCACTCATAATATTGCCAAATCGTTTGGCCGATTCGGTTACGGCAGAATCCCGCTGAGCTTGTGTGCGTGTGGTACTGTTATCTTCTGCTCCAAAAATGCCATCTACTATTTTATCCGCAGCCTTATCGGCAGCCCGGTCAGCGGCTTTGTCTACCGTCCTATTTATTATGGTTCTTCGAATCCTATCTGCCCCCGGAAATTGAGCGAAAATGCTTGTAGACGCCAGCAAAAAAGATACTAAAAGGAGGTAATTTATTATTTGTGTTTTCATTCAGTTTTTTCTTTTCAATTTAGGATAATTCTCCTTGATTTCAAAAAAAATAAATTTGAACCATTCAGTAAATACATTTAAAAATTATGGATGTTTAGTGAAAATATTCAGGTAAATGGTATATTTTAGACGACGAATGCAAATGTGACTTAAAATTTGAGGTAAAAGGAATTACCAATAAAGTAGGATTTTACGTTATATTTTGAAATTTGCATAATTCACAGATGTATAGAAGACTTTTAGTAATTTTTTTTGTAATCCCTCAGTTGCTTACAGCACAGGGTGGATTTGTTTCCGTAAGAGGTAAAATAGTAGGAAAAGAAACCTTATTACCTATATTGGATGCATATATCACGATTCCGACAAGTGGCTTTGGGAATGGAGTTAATGCCGAAGGCGAGTTTTTGTTTAAGTTTCCGGCATTAAGCCTCGATTCAGAACTTGTAATTTCGGCCGTTGGATATCATGCTTTACGGGGAAAGGCCAGTACTTTTATAAATGATAGTGTTACCTTTTATTATTTAGAAATTGCAGAACCAATAGTAGCGAATTTAGGTATATCAGATGCCAAAGTTTTGGTACAAGCTGCTATTGATTCTATTCCTGCTAATTACCCATCTGGTGATTTTTTTCAAAACGGATTTTATCTTGAAAAGACTTCGATAATAAATCTGGGTGTAGTGAAAATTAATGAGGCATTGATCAGAGTCGAACGATTGCCGAAAGACAAAGATTTTCCTTCAAAGATTAAGGCTTTAAGGTCAAGAGCTTTAGATTGGAAAGGACAAAGTGCAAAAGTGGATGGCTGGGGGTTTGGTAATGGGGCGGAGGTGGTTACCAGGGCCTTAGAAACTGAAATTCCTGAGTTTTTAAGCAAAAAAAGTATCAATAATTATTTTTTTGATCTTGACTCTGTTATGACACTTTATGAAAATTTCGAGTTGTATGGTATTGAATTCAAGCCTAAAAACGATAAAGTAAGGGGCGGTAGGATTGGTAAAATTTATATTGAACCGAGAAGTAAAGCAATAGTAAGAATAAGTTACATGCTAACGCCTCAGGGTATTCAGGATATTGTAAAATCCGGATCATCTAATATTAAAGTAAAAGGAAATTCAGTAAGTGCAGCTATGCAATATGGTAGATCTGGTGATAAATGGGTGTTACGAGAACAAAGAATTGATTTTAATGCAAATTTTGAAGATCGACTGGATAAAAAATTTCGGATAGACTCTGAAATTAGTATCAGGTTTATAGCTAATGAATCGGCGATATTAAGACGTAAATCTATACGGGAAGAAGATGTATTATTATCCACAAATGAATTTACAAAAGGTACTTCCTTAAGTCCTGATTTATGGGGTGGAAGCAATTACCTTATTCCTACAGGCGAAATGTTCAGGTTAATACCAAATTTACGTTACTAAATGAGTATACGTTAAATATTTTTATTTCAGTTTACTTTTTGTGGTCTCCATTTATTTTTTAAGTCCACAAAATCTAAATTTCACTTCCACCTATGATATACTGTTAACCGATTTCCTTTATTAATATGACTTCCTCTTACTTTTTTTATATGATTCAATTTGTTTTCTCCGTATCCGGCGTATATAACTTATTCATCTGATTTTAGCCTATGGTTTATTATTTTGTTTTGGGATGTCTTTCAATATCTTTTTGAAAGCAAAAATGATGACTTGTTTATGCTGATCAATCAATCAATATTTCGACTTTTATTTATTTGTATTCTTTAAATTAAGTAAAGGAGCATTTGAGATTAAGAAGAGCTGGAGCTTATTTATTGGGATATTTTTAATAAGTTCTGGATTGATTTTTAAAGTTTGCATGAATTTGGATAATCCATTATTCTATTTAATGTATCTTCCTTTTTTTATAATTATAGTATTTTATTTTGTTTTTGGATTACGAGTCCCATTTGAAAGCAGAAGTTCCTTAGTTATTTTTCAAGTGGCACAACTTATGACAATTCTGGCTGACATGAGTTATATCCAGAGCGAAATAGCCAATTATTTTCAATTGGATTATGTTGTGCTTAGAGCTGTAAGTTCTGTGGGCGAGCTATTTGTATTAAATAGCTTGTTGAAAGTTATCCCGACGAAAGAGGAAATTATATTTAAACATTAAATCGGAAATGCATTACGTCACCATCTTTTACCAGATATTCTTTTCCTTCGATTCGTAGTCTACCAGCTTCTTTACAAGCATTTTCTGATCCATATTTCACAAAATCATCGTAAGCGATAACTTCAGCTTTGATGAATCCTTTTTCAAAATCTGTATGTATAACGCCTGCGGCTTGAGGGGCTTTCCAACCTGCCTCAATGGTCCAGGCTCGTACTTCTTGCACGCCTGCTGTGAAATAAGTGTTAAGATGCAGTAATTTATACGCTGCTCTCAAAAGTCTGTTAAGACCTGCTTCAGTCATTTTGTATTCTTCAAAAAACATGGCCTTATCATCCGGATCTTCCATTTCCGAAATTTGTGCCTCTATCGAATTATTCAAAATTATCAGCTCAGCGTTTTCAGCGTCAGCCATTTTTTTAAGTAAATCCGAATATTTGTTACCTGTGTGCATCGAGGCTTCATCTACATTGGCCACATAGAGAACAGGTTTTACGGTTAATAAGAAAAGATCGGCAATGGCGGGCATTTCTTCTTTAGTAAGCCCTAATGCACGTACACTGATACCTTGCTCCAGACTAGCTTTTACACGCTCCAGTACATCTAATTCCGCTTTTGCTTTTGCATCGCCACCTACTCTTGCTACTTTTTGTGTTTTCTGGATTTTCTTTTCTACACTATCCAGATCTTTTAATTGCAGCTCAGTTTCGATAATTTCTTTATCACTTATCGGGTTTATTTCCCCTTCTTCCCTTAAGACATTCTCATCTTCAAAACAACGAATAACGTGGATAATTGCATCTACCTCACGGATATTACCCAGAAATTTATTTCCTAATCCTTCTCCCTGGCTTGCTCCTTTTACCAGACCGGCTATGTCTACAATTTCGATTTGGGTTGGTACCACACGGTTTGGTTTTACCAACTCCTCTAGCTTAACCAATCGTTCATCTGGTACATCCACTAAACCAACGTTTGGGTCAATAGTACAAAAGCGATAGTTACTAGCTTGTGCTTTTGCACTTGTAGAAACAGCATTAAAAAGTGTAGATTTTCCTACATTCGGTAGTCCAACAATTCCGGCTCTGAGCGGCATATCTTCTTTCTTGATTTTTCAGGGTGCAAAAATAGCTGAAATACCCCGCCTTAACAAAATGAAATTATTTTTGGCTAATTCCTTTGGCTGAGTTTCTTGATAGGACTCATCGTAAAAAGTGATATTGGTCACATAGGATAAGCCGGATGTTGACTACATTTGGTTGATTATTAACCTAAACTAGTATTGAAAATGAAAAAGAATATGGGTAATGCCGATCGTGTAGTCAGAACTATAATTGCTTTGATTGTTGGCTACTTGTACTATACAGGTGCAATAAGTGGCACTTTGGGTATAGTTTTAATGGTTTTGGCAATTGTATTTTTACTTACAAGTTTGGTGAGCTTTTGCCCGCTTTATACTTTATTTGGTATGAATACCTGCTCTACCAAAAAGTAGGTTTCATAAATTAATTCTTTTGTTTCTCCGGCTTTTTTAATCGACCGGTAGTTAAAAGCGGATTTTATTTCAGATTTTTGTGAAATAAAATTTTCTAACAACCTATGCAAAAAGTTTACCTGAGCGACAGTGGCCCTAAAGTTTCAAAGGCCATATATAGTTTTTGGAGATGGGAAAATGAGCGGATGAATGATACCATTCGTGCCGAAAAAATAATCAATCGCTGTCTTGAACTGGGTATTAATACTTTTGATCACGGCGATACATCTACCGATCTCGAAACCGAGAAAACTTTTGGTAAAGTGTTGGCAAATAAATCAATCGGTAGAAAAGATGTTGTTCTTTTTGCCAAGGGAGGTTTACGAAAAAGCAATGCTACTGGTGAAATTTATTTCGATCATTCCAAAAATTACCTGATTGAATCGGTGGAGCAACTATTGGCCAAATTAAATACCGATTACCTTGATATATTTCTGCTTAATGGATTTGATTATACGGCCGATCCCGAGGAGACAGCCGGAATCATGGAAAGCATAGTAAAATCGGGCAAAGCGAAACATATAGGTATTGCCAATATGGGTCTCACTCAGCATAAACTTTTAGCTAAGCACCTTGCAATTCCGATTGTTACCAGCCATATCGAAATGAATCTGCTAAACACGGTAGCTTTGAACGACGGCAGATTGGATTTTATAAAAGAACAATACAGTAAACCTTTGGTATGGTCTCCTCTTGCTGGTGGTGAAATTCTGGAAGGAGGATCTGAAATCTCGATAAGCATTCGAAAAGTACTTACCGAAATAGCAGAAAAATACCAGGCAAATATCGAACAAATTGCTGTTGCCTGGCTGATGGCTGTGGGAGCTTTACCTATTATAGGTTCTTTATCAGAAGATCGTATAGCAAATGTGGCAACTGCAGCCGAATTAAAACTGGATAAAGAGGATTGGTACCAAATTAACCGCGAAACCAAAAGTAAATAATTGAAAGATCAGGAATTTTATGCTGCAATTTTAGAAAAAACTATTCCGGCATCAAGCTTTGATCATAAAGCACATTTACATTTTGCATTTATAGCTATCAAAAAGATGGGTGTCGATTTGGCCAAAACCGTAATATGCAACGCTATCAAAGAATTCGCTGGCTTTGTGGGTTTTCCGGGAAAATACGACGAACCCCTTACACAGGCTTCGATTGAAATCCTGAGCGATTTTATGGAAAAGTCTGAGGATCGCGACTTCGATTCATTTCTATCTCAATTCCCAGCACTTTTGGTAGATTTTAAAGGCTTAATAAAAGAGAAATTGGCTTTATAATTTTTCTGATTTACATATTTCCTTTTTAAACAAGGAAATTATTTGAATAGGAATTTTATACCCTCAAAGTATAAGAATTTTTAGAAATGGATTAGCTTTAGGTATTCTTTTTGATTTAATATGAAATACTCTATTCTACTATTGGTTTTGTTTTCTTTTGGCTGTAAAAGGGATGGAGTGGATCCGGACAAAAATCCGGAAAAACTCGAAAAGAAATTATATCGAGATGCTCAAATCGATGGTTTTACCGAAAATTCAGGTCTTGGTGGCTTCTATTCTATTATAAAAGGTGATAAGTTGGTTTTCGAATTTATTTATCAATATCCAGATAATAAATTAATCATCGACGATGAGCTTACCGAATGGTTTGCCTTTCAGATGGATAAAAATATGCCGGAAGGTTTATTTATAAATGATGAGATTTATAAGTTAAATCCTGTTTACCGATATAGCTGCAATTGTTTAAATGATTTCGGGACTGATAAAATAAGTGGTCAAATGGAAATCATTAAGAAAAATAAGACCAATTGGACGGTAGAGGTTGATTTAATTTTTACCCTAAAAAAACCAGAGTTTACACCTGATGGAAATATAAAACCACTTTTAAGTACTTTTGAAAGAAAACTTAATTTTAAGCAGACCTTTAAAGAATAGATTTTTTTGATACTCGACAACATTTTTTAGTTTTGAGAAATCTTCCGAATTAAATGCAAAACTGGCTCAGCCTCGATTGGGGTACTACTTCTTTCCGATTACGTTTAATTGAAAACGACGTAATCCTGGCCGAAGTTTCGGATTTTCCGGGCATAGCTCTTGTAAATCAAAATTTCAATCAAAGCTGGCCACCACTGGCGGTGTCGGAGCGGGAATACTTTTTTCTGGATGTAATTTTTCAGGCCGTAGAGAAATTGGCTCAAAAATCCGGCAAAGCCCTAAGTAGTTTACCTATAGTTTCATCGGGAATGATAAGTTCCTCAATTGGATTATTGGAGTTGGAATATGCTCCTTTTCCAATAAATCTGGATAAGCCGGATTTGAAATATTTTATGCGATCAGGCGACAAGAATTTACAGAATGAATTGTTAATAATTTCGGGAAATTCTACCGATAACGACGTTATGCGGGGTGAAGAAACCATGCTGATTGGTTCTTGGGAAATAAAAAAGAAAAACGGCGTTTTGGTTTTTCCCGGCACCCACTGTAAGCACGTTTTTTTAGAAAATGGAATTGCAGGTGATTTTAAAACTTTCATGACCGGTGAAGTATTTAGTTTATTTTCCGATAATAGTATTTTGAGCAATTCAGTAAAAGCCTCTGATTTCAGGAAATACAAAAAGTTTTTTTTGGAGGGTGTAGCTGATTCCCGATTGGGCGAAATGTTAAACCTTGTTTTTCATGTGCGTACCAAACAGCTTTTTAAAAAACTCAACCCCGAAGAAAATTATCAATACCTCAGCGGCCTCATTATTGGTTCTGAAGTGAAAAATTTAACAGCCGAAACCATAATGTTAATCTGTGGAGGCTCTCTCGAAAATCAATATAAGGCTGCTATAGAATTCGTTCTTCCGGATGCTGAACACATAAAAATAGATGCTACACAGGCCTTAATTATGGGACAAAAAAAAATTGCCGAAGAAATAGATTTCCCCGGCAAAAATTAACTTATTTACTTATTATCAGGTAATTATGATTGCATTTTTCTGTGCTCTGATAGCTAACTCCATGGTAAGCAGGCATTGCTCCTGAGGCATGGCGGTCTCGGTTCTGTTTAGAATATCATCTACAAACTGATGACCAAACGGAAGCTCTACATCCTTGCAGTCCATGTGAATCATTTCCTTATTGTTTACAAAATAGAGGTGATTACCACCTTTATTGCCTGAAGCTACATCGGTATTTTTCCGTATTTCAATATAGCCATCGGTTCCCAAAATAGTCAATCGGCCATCGCCCCATGTATCTAAGCCATCCGGTGTAAACCAGTCTACCCGTACATATCCCGAGCCCTTGTTTCCCTGTACCATGGTATCTCCGAAATCCTCAAAACCGGGATATTGCTGATGCCTGAAATTTCCCACTTGTGAAGCCAGAATTTTGGCTGAAGTGGAGCCGGTGAAATGCAAAAACTGATCAAATTGGTGCGAAGCAATATCCGTAATTATGCCACCCACTTGTTTCATGTCGAAAAACCAGGCCGGTCGGGTCTCCGGCCTTTCCCGATGCGGACCCATCCCAATTGTCTGAATTACTTTGCCAATGGCACCCGATTGTACCATTTCTGAAGCTTTAATGGTAGCCCTGTTTTCGAGCCTTTCGGAATACATAATCGAATAGATTCTTTTGGTGGCTTTTTGTACTTTACGTACTTCTGCCAGCTGTTCCAGTGTAATAATTCCGGGTTTATCACTCAAATAATCTTTTCCGGCTTTCATTACCCGAACACCCAGAGGTGCCCGGTCAATTGGAATACCTGCACTTAATACAAGAGCAATGCTATTGTCATCCAGAATCTCTTTTTCACTCCCTGCTTTTTTCGCATCCGGATATCTTTTGCTGAACTCTGCAACTAATTCCGGCTCTTTGGCATAAAAACTCACCAGTTCGCCTCCACCTCTTTTTACTGCTTCGGTCATTCCATAAATGTGCCCGTGGTTCATCCCGATTACGCTGAATCTTATGCGAGGAGCCGCCCAGGTAGGTAATGGTTTTGATTGGGCTACAATATGCCTGGTGGCCTGCACTTTATTGGCAAATGCTCCCAATAGTCCGAATCCGGCTGTTTGAAGAGCAGCATTTTTTATAAAACCTCTGCGGTCTGCTTTATTTTTCATTAGGTTGAATTTAATTTTCTAAAGATTAAACTATTTCTCCGATATACTTGCCTGTACTTGCTTGCTTATTTTCTTTCCCATTCGAAATTAAAATCCGGGGAATACTGGTGTTCCACCTTCATAATCGCCAATAATTCTGCCGCCTTTTCAGGAAACTCCGTTACCAGGTTTTTTTCTTCACCCAAGTCATCAGAAAGGTTATAAAGTTCAACGGTAGTCTTCGTACTGTCGTTGATTTGAAGCTGTATACATTTCCAGTTGTCTTTTAGAATACCGGTTTTACCACCTTGTTCATAAAATTCCCAATAAAGGAAGTCATGTTTTGGCTGTTTTTGCCCCAAAAGACTTGGCAGATAGGAAACTCCGTCTGTCTTTTCGGTTAAGGTTTGCCCGCTTAGTTCTGCCAGGGTAGGTAGCAAATCAACAAAACCAGAAGCGTGATCCGTTTTACTTCCCGGATTTATTTTTCCCGGCCATCTCACAATCATAGGTACACGGATACCAGCTTCATACAAGTCTCGTTTTGTGCCTCTTAGGGTACCATTACTGTCAAAATAATCGGCGAGAGCACCGCCTTCGTTTAAGGGGCCATTATCACTTGTAAAAATCAGAATGGTATTATCTTCTATACCTTCGGCTTTTAATTTTTCCATGATCAAGCCTACCGTGCGATCCAATTCTGTAATCATAGCTGCATGGCCTTTTTGAGCATCGGGCCAATCTTTATCTTTATAAATACCAAAATCAGGTATTTCCATGCCGTTATCTCCAAAAGCCGGAGCCTCATTATTGGCATGGGGTAGGGTATAGGGTAGGTAAAGGAAAAAGGGTTTGTCTTTATTTTCTTCCAGAAAATGCATGGTTTTATCAATGAATTTATTGTGCGAATAAGTTTTTTTATTAGTAGAATGCCCACCAACAAATCGGGAGTATTTATTGGACGCTAACTCCACAATATTACCTAAAGTATCTTTTTTATCATTTTCCCACAGAAACTCCGGATAATAATTATGAGCATGAACCTGATTGAGATAACCATAGAAATAATCGAAACCCTGCTTATTCGGAGTACCGGTACTACCCTCATCGCCCAATCCCCATTTTCCGATTAGCCCGGTGGTGTATCCGGCATTTTTCATCACTTCGGCTACCGTAAGGTCCTCATCCAGAAGGGGAACATCCGCGTTTCCTCTGATTCGGGCATGACCCACGTGTTTAGCAGTCATAAGCACGCATCTGGATGGGGCACAAACCGTGTTTCCGGCATAATGCTGGGTAAACAGCATACCCTGCGATGCCAGTTTATCGATGTTGGGCGTTTGAATTGTTTTTTGTCCGTAAACTCCAATATCCCCATAGCCCAGGTCATCGGCCATAATGTAAATCACATTAGGTTTGGAATTTTCTTGTTTAGTACAGGAAGTGAATGCTATTCCCAAAAAAGATAAAAGAGCTAGGTATTTATTCATTGTTTTCGGGGTTGAATCAAACCCTAATTTATTGTTTCAAAATCGTAAAACCAAAAAACATAGGTATTATGAAAATTTATATTCGCTTTTAATTTTTCTGATTTAAAAGACATGAACTTTTCTCTGGCACAGCCTTTGTATTTTAGGTTAGAAAAAAACTTAATCAAAATGAAATTTTACGGAATTGGCTCACGTGTAAAACATCCTGAATTTGGTGCCGGAGTAGTACTAAATGTCCGCTCGGATTATTATCTAATTACTTTTATAGATTTCGGCGAAAAAAGAATAAGTCTGGATCAGGAAATGGAAGTAATTGAATACATAGAACCTGAAAAAGATTACGTGAGCTTGTACGATGTGGAGCAGTCCGTGGCCCGACTTTTACAAAAATGGATGGGCGTAACGGAAATTGTTCTCTTAGGTGAGAAGTGGAAAGGCGGGAAAATGATTCTAATGCCCGGAAGATCGGATGTGCAATCAAAGGAACTACCTATCGATACTTTTTTTCATAAAATAGTAATGATGCGTGACCGCCTTCGGGTTATAGAACAAAAAGTAAATGCGAGCGGATTGGATGATGAAGCGAAAGTGGATATTCAGCAATACATTTCACGCTGCTACGGATCAATGACCACATTCAATATTCTTTTTAAAGAAAAAGATCAGCAGTTTGTTGGAGCGAAATAAACAGAAGTAAGATTTTTTTGTTCTAAAAATTGAATTTGCGATTTCATTTTAAACATTCCTCTTTTTTTTAGGTTTTATTTTAAATCTGTAAAAAATGGAAACTGTAGAAGAAAAGTTAGGTAAGCCCGAAAAGACAATCAGAGAAAAGGAAGATTTTTACTTTAATAAGGCAGGTTTAATGGTGTTTACGGAAAACTACCATTTGAAACGGGGCTATTGCTGCAAATCCAAATGCCTTCATTGCCCCTATGAACTTATAAAAAAGTAAAAAGAGGTTTTGATTTCAGATTTATTATTCAGATATTTGCAGCCCAATTCGGAGAAAAACGTTTCGGGTAAACGAGAAAAGATTAAAGATTGCTATTATGTCAAAGGTTTGTCAATTAACTGGTAAAAGAACAAGAGTAGGGAACAATGTATCCCATGCTAATAATAAAGTAAAACGCAAGTTTTATCCAAATCTTCAGAAGAAGAAATTCTTTTTGGAATCTGAAGGTGTTTGGGTTGAGTTGAAAGTATCTACTCAGGCTATGCGTACTATTAACAAGAAAGGTTTAGATGCGGCACTTGTACAAGCTGCCAGAAAAGGTACACTTTCTGTTTAAGTAAAGAAATTAATTCGATTAGAACCGAAGTCTGTTTTCAGGCTTCGGTTTTTTTGTTTGGGAATTGGCCATTGAAAAATCCATAAAAGTAGCTTCATCAGTTTTCTAAGAATACGTTGATGAATTGCACGCGGATAAAGCGGATACTAGTAACGCGGATTAAACGGATCGGGAAAATTCGTAAAATCAGCGTCATCAGCGTTCTAAGAATTCGTCGATTAATGGAACGTGAATAAAGCAAGATATTAGTAACGTGAATAAGAAGGATCGGGAAAGTCCGTAAAATCAGTGTATGAAAATCCACGTCATCAGCGTCCTGTTTATTCGTGGATTAGTGGAACACGGATAAAGCGGATACAAGTAACGCCGATATAACGGATCAAAAAAATCTGTAAAATTAGCGTTTGAAAATCAGCGTCATCAGGGTTTTAAGAATTGGTCGATTAATGGAACACGCATAAAGCGGATACAAGTAACTCGGATAAAACGGATCGGAAAAATCTATACAACTAAGTTTTCCAAAGTGCCCATGGCTCTATACTTTTCACAAAACCTAAAATTAACCGACTTGATCTTTAATCCTTAGAATATGCTGAGAACGCGTAAAAGCAATTAATGAATCTTAACTCCTTAATGTTTTAAAAGAAAAGAGTCTTTAATGATTTAGGCAAGAAATTGGGATTAACTTCCTTCATGAATCTTCATTCCTGAAAATAAAAAAAGCCGCCCGAAGGAAGCTTTTAAGTGCAAAGAAACTATAAATGTTATTTAAAAACCTTCTGCCGCGGCTTCGGCCAACTTTTGCTTATAAATCCGCTGCGAAACCAGAATACTGATTTCATAAAGAATATAAAGTGGAATAGCTACCAAAATCTGGGAGATCATATCGGGAGAGGGGGTAATGATGGCGGCTACAATTAATATTACCACAATCGAATGTTTTCTATATTCTCTTAAAAAGGCCGGCGTTACAATACCAATTTTAGTAAGTACCAATATCGCCATTGGCAATTGGAAAGTTACTCCGCAAGCAAGTGTTAAGGTTGCCAGTACAGATATATAAGACTGAATATCAAATTGATTTTCGATACTTGGGTCAATCTGGAAATTCACCAGGAAGTTTATGGCAAAAGGAGCAACCACATAATAGCCAAAAAGTACTCCCATAAAAAACAGGGAAGTAACATAAAACACAGAACCACGAGCTGCCTTTTTCTCGGTAATTTTTAAGCCGGGCTTAATAAAACGCCACACTTCCCAAAAAACATAAGGAAAAGCAAAAAGCAAACCTATAATAGCTGAATAGGTAAGTGCCATCATAAACTGCCCGGAAACTTCCCGGCTCATTAAGGAGAAATTGAGTTTATCTACACACATACTGGTAATACCTGTCAGGTCACCAATCCGGCACATTTGTCGGTATGTCCAGAAATCTGGTCGCGAAGGTCCCAATATGATTTTATTGAACATAAAATCCATGGTAAACCAGGCTGCTATCATAAAAACCAATATAGCCGCTACTGAGCGGATAATGTGCCAACGTAGCTCTTCCAGGTGCTCCAGAAAAGTCATTTCTGTACCATCAGATACTTCTTTGTCGTCGTAATCTACTTCTGAGTTTTGATCAAATGCCATTTGTAGGTTTTATCTTTTTGAATAACCCTTAAATTTATTCATTAATTCTGAAACAAAGGGAAATCTTTCATCCATTCGTTAATTTCACTCTTAACCGACTTGATGACGGCCTCGTTATCGTGATTAGTCAATACTTTATCTACTAATCCTACCACTCGCTCAAAATCGTTCTCTTTCAAGCCTCTGGTAGTCATAGCAGCTGTACCCACACGCATACCTGAGGTAGTCATGGCCGTAGCTTCATCAAATGGCACCATGTTTTTGTTAACCGTAATATCTGCCTGAATAAGTGTATTTTCGGCCAACTTACCGGTAATTCCTTTTGGACGTAAATCAATCAAGGCCAGGTGATTGTCGGTCCCATTGGAAATTACTTTGTAACCTTTATTCACAAAGGCATCGGCCATTACTTTGGCATTTTTCTGTACCTGAACAGCATAGTTGGTAAAATCATCGGTTAGTGCTTCTCCAAAAGCCACGGCTTTGGCGGCAATAATATGTTCCAATGGACCTCCCTGAGTTCCCGGAAAAACACCGGAATCAAGCAGCGAGGACATGGTTCTTACTTTTCCTTTTGCTGTTGTGATACCAAATGGATTTTCAAAATCATTACGCATCATGATCACTCCACCGCGGGTTCCTCTCAGTGTTTTATGTGTCGTGGTAGTTACAATGTGGCAGTGGTCGAAAGGGTCATTTAACAAGCCTTTAGCAATCAAACCAGCCGGGTGAGAGATATCGGCCAGAAGAATGGCACCTACCTTATCCGCAATATTTCTAAGTCTTGCATAATCCCAGTCGCGGGAATAGGCCGAGGCACCGCAAATAATCAAACGGGGCTTTTCGGCTGCTGCTGTGGCTTCTACTTTGTCCCAATCAATCAAACCGGTTTCTTTTTCAACACCGTAAAAGAAAGGTTGGAAATACTTTCCGGAGATATTAACGGGTGATCCGTGAGATAAATGTCCGCCATGCGAAAGGTTAAAGCCTAAAATTTTGTCGCCAGGATTAAGGCATGCTAAAAATACGGCCATGTTTGCCTGAGCTCCCGAGTGCGGTTGTACATTGGCCCATGTCAGATTAAATAAAGCTTTGAGGCGGTCGATAGCTATTTGCTCCACTTCATCCACCACTTCACAACCGCCGTAGTATCTTTTTCCTGGTAAACCTTCGGCATATTTATTAGTAAGTATGCTACCAGCTGCTTCCATCACTTGCGGTGAAACGAAGTTTTCAGAGGCAATAAGTTCAATGCCGTGTAATTGGCGATTATGTTCTTTCTGAATAAGGTCAAAAATTTGTGTATCGCGGGAAATACCAGACTGATTGATAGACATTTAATCTTGATTTTTTGGAGTTTT
This sequence comes from Jiulongibacter sp., assembly GCA_024645245.1. GTDB lineage: Bacteria > Bacteroidota > Bacteroidia > Cytophagales > Spirosomataceae > JAHEBN01. Next base: position 15,430 of record JAHEBN010000017.1, read on the forward strand.
TTAAAACAAAGTGCAAAAATAAGGCATCCATTCGAAATTGCTAATTTAAAATAGCTTTAAGTGAGATTTTTACACGACATATCATTTAACAAATTTACCAAAATGCATTTTTTAAATATGTTTAGTGAGTTAACGTTGAAAAATAGGAAAAAGCAAAAATTGACCCCTAAATCTTATTCTGTACCAAAAAGGAGATGTCTAAATGGAATAAGCTAATTATAAGCATCAACAAAAGACAATACCAGGCTAAAGACTATTTGAAAAAGATTGGCTTTAATTTATGCAATTACCTGAAATATAAAAAGGTCAGTGGCTGGGGTTGTGAACTTCCCCCTTAATGTTATAATTACTCACTTTTCCGATAAAGAGCTTTTGTCTTCCACTTATCTGGTAGCTTTTAAGTCTGTCATTTTCGATAAGCATTTCAGCTTTTTTTTCTGAATCGTATAAATAATTATTGGTTGCAAGATTAATTTCAATTTTGACATCTCCATTCTCCAATACGCTGATAATTTGAGATTTAACCGGCAAAAACTCATCCGGTTTCAAAGTATAGATCAAAACTCCCTTTTCCTCTGTTTTGATATAGCTGTTGGTATAGGAAGATTTATTTAAATCTGCCGAACGGATAATGTCCAGTTCTTTCGCCCAATCTATGTCTTTAGTGTCTACATCTTCTTTGTTACCATTAATTTCCATATGCTTATTTAGCATAGGTTTTTTCGTCTGAAAATCAGTAATTTGTTTATCAATTAAGCCTTGCAGATCAAAGAACTCCTTTTCTGATTTTACATTGGCATCTTGAAACTTACAAGACGCAAAAGCGAACACAGAAACTAGCAGATAAAAATATTTCAAGAATAAAGTAATTTATACATGTTAAACCAAACTCAAAAATACTAAGTTCAGCCCAAATAATACTTAATCAATTTTACTTTACCACATCACTCCAAAGCCACTTCAAAGATTCTGGCAAAATAGAAGCTCCATGATCAGCTGTATGACCTCCTGTGCCCCAATCGGTTTTAACTTCGTAATTTTTAAATTTTAACGCCGATTCCATTTGTAGATTACTAAGATACCAATCTCCATAGATATTGTTTAAATCCGTATTGCCATCTTGCATAAATATTTTAATGTCTTTTTTACTATCTCTACGGATAATGCCGGGGTATCTGTCACCACCACGAATGTTGGTAAAGCTTCCAAAATGACTCAATACCTTTTGAAAGTAATCATTCCGTTGCCAGGCAGCAGTAAAAGCACATATCGCACCTGAAGAAAGACCACAAATTGCATGCATTTGGGGATCAGCGGAAATAGTCCAGGTCTTTTTTAATTCAGGAATAAGTTCATTTAGCAAAAAACTCACATAACGATCATCCATTTCATCGTATTCGTTTGCTCTGTTTGATGCCCGAAAACGGTTTTCAGGCAAATCTGCGGTGGCATGACCCGGAGTTATAAAAAGGCCAATAGTTACCGGCATATCCTTTTTTGCAATCAGATTATCAAAAACCACAGGAACCCGCCAGCTTCCAGCAGTATCCACATAGACGTGTCCATCCTGAAAAATCATTAAAGCGGCAGGCTTATCAGACTGGTATTGAGCTGGCACATAGACATAATATTCGCGGTAGTTATCGTAGGCAATGCTGTGCCAGTTGTATTTAGTGATTTTTCCTTGGGGAACACCGTTTTGTCTTTTTGAGTCCGGACTTAATTCATATTTTTGAGCCAAAACTGAGGAAGAGAATATTAACAATAGGAAAAGATATTTATTCATAGTAAAGGGTTTAATAGCAGTAAATTAGCAATATTTATTTAAAATGAATCCTATTTCTTGAAAGTCTTTTGCAATAAAAAGTTCAAGCGGAACGCTGCCCACCCAACCTATTAATTTATTTGAGGTATCATGTTTTAGGAATTAGAGAACAGGCAACAGGAATTAGGCAAAAGGGAACAGGGAATAGTTATCTGTAAATGGCATAAGGTTTTGTAATTGGGTAGAAAAATGTTATTCCTACCGTTTCTATACTATTCAAGCAGAACGCCGCCCGCCCAACCAATTATTTTATTTGAGGTATCAGGTTTTAGGAATTAGGGAAATTAAAAGTTGTTCTTTTACAAAGTTCTTGTTTACCGTTACTAAAACCCAATTTAGAAATTTAAAAACTTTCATACTCTGGAAGGAAAAGGGCATAAAAAAACCATGTTATTCCTACCGTTTCTATACTATTCAAGCAGAACGCCGCCCACCCAACCTATTAAACTATGAAAACTTTTAATATCCTCCAGAAGGAAAAGGGCATAAAAAAACCATGTTATTCCTACCGTTTCTATACTATTCAAGCGGAACGCCGCCCGCCCAACCTATTAAACTATGAAAACTTTTAATATCCTCCAGAAGGAAAAGGGCATAAAAAAACGGTAGAAAAATGTTATTCCTACCGTTTCTATACTATTCAACCCTAACCTATTAAACTATGAAAACATTTAATATTCTTTTTTTATCTGCCGATAGTGTTTTCAAACTTGATCACCGGCTTTTCTAAGTATTGTTCTACTGAACGTTCTTCTACTTTATTATTCCAAATGAATTTGAAAACCTGCTCTGTTAACTCTACTTTGCTTAACCATACCTGAGCATCACGGCCTTTTAATTTTTCCAGTTTCGACTCGATAACATCTGCCGAAGCCAAAAATTGCTCTTTTTCTTCTTCCGTAAGTTTCAAAAACTGTCCGGTAGCGTTATTATAGAGACTCACTACTTTGTTGAAAGTCACCCATTCATTTTCATTCTTCTTTACAAATTTCTTCGCCTTCTGGTTCATGTAGACGTTGAAGTTGAAATCTGAACCTGCAATTAAATATGAATTAGAACTTACTTTTACTGAATCGTTTGCAATTGATGTACTCACTCCCGAGAACATTAGTGTAATTGCTAGTACAAAATTAATCATTGTTTTTGACATAATCATGGATTTGTTAAATTTCCCTTTCTGATTGACAATGCAAATTTGAACCCAATTCTAATCACTTCCAAATTTTAAATAAGACGATAAACAGAATAAAATTTGGTAAAATATTGTTAAAATTGTACTAAATTAATATAAAAATAGTAACTAACTAATATCAACAATATTATATACTTCTTCTAAAATATTTAATTATATAAAATATTTATTTGCAGTAAAATTGAAAAATCTTGAAAAAATACAATCATTCGTTGTAATTATTCATGCAACGATCTATTCCTTCTGTACAAAAGCTTAAAATCATATCTTTTGCTTTGTCCAATTTAGCAATCATACCTATCAATTCATCTTCCGGAAAATTATCCAAAACATAATCAACCTGCCTTCCCTTCGGGAAATCATCTCCTACTCCTATGCGTAATCTGGCATATTCACTAGTCCCTAATACGGCCTCGATGTCTTTTAGTCCATTATGTCCGCCTGCCGAACCTTTAGGCTTAAGCCTTATTTTACCTGTAGGCAAAGCCAGATCATCTGTTATTACCAAAATATTTTCCTTCTCAATCTTCAAATGATTAAGCCAATAATTAAGTGCCTTTCCCGATAGGTTCATGTAGGTAGTGGGTTTTATCAAATGAATGGACCGTCCTTTGGTTTTCCATTCGGTATGATAGGCCAGCTTTTCCATTTTAAAAGAGAGTCCTTCCTGAGCAGCAAGTCGGTCAAGTGCCATAAAACCCACATTATGTCGGGTAAATGCATACTGTGGACCGATATTTCCCAGTCCAACTATCAAATACTTCATATTAACTGTGTTCTGATTAGTGTATTAAGTTTATCCTGAATATTTTTGTTTGCAATTTAGTTTATTCCCAAAGAATGAGTAAAAAAAGATTGATTCTTAGTCAGCCACTTCTCGATATTACCTTGAAAAGGTTATGTCAGGAAATTATTGAAAACCACGACCGTCTGGCCGATTCGGTAATTCTGGGTTTGCAGCCTCGCGGAGTTTTTCTTTCCGATAGGCTGGTAAAAATGCTGGAACAGCAATTAGGAAAGAAAGTTTTATACGGCCAGTTGGATGCTACATTCTACCGGGATGATTTCCGAAGAAGAGACTCACCGCTAACTCCCAATGCTACTAAAGTACCTTTTGTAATAGAAAATAAAAAAGTTATATTAATAGATGATGTGCTTTCCAGCGGCCGTACGGTACGTGCTGCATTGGATGCTATGCAGGCGTTTGGCCGACCAGCCAAAGTTGAATTACTTTGCCTTATAGACCGCAGTTATAACCGCGACTTGCCTATACAGCCCGATTATGTGGGACAAAAGGTGAATACCCTGGAGTCTCAAAAAGTATTGGTGGAGTGGGCTGAGCAAAGCCCTATCGGAGATAATATCTGGCTCATGAATTAAAAAATGTCACAGATTTCGGCTGATTTATTACTAAGTGCCTATTTACAAGGTGTATTTCCAATGGCCGATCAGGATGGTGGTATCTTTTGGTACAATCCAGACCCAAGAGCCATAATACCCATAGATAGCTATAAACCTTCGAAATCACTACGACCCATCCTGAATCAAAATATTTTTGAAATAAAATTTAATAGTCAATTCGTAGAAACGATGCGAAGTTGTGCTCTTCCACGAAAGGATGAACCTGAAACCTGGATTTCAGACGAACTTATTGAAGTTTATACCGAATTGCATGATCAAGGGTTTGCTCATTCAGTGGAAGCCTGGCAGAATGGAGAATTGGTAGGCGGCCTTTATGGCGTATCTATTTCCGGTGTATTTTTCGGAGAAAGCATGTTTTACAAAAAACCGAATGCCTCAAAAGTTGCTTTCCATTTTTTAATTAAAGTGATGCAAAAGCAGGGTATGACTTTATTAGACACCCAATTTATGAATGATAATGTAAAACGCTACGGTGCAATTGAAATTCCCAGGAAAAATTATTTATTGCAACTTACACAAGCTCTTGACCAGAAGGTTAAATTCTTGGAAAAGTTGGGTGAAGTAAATTTATGTGAGCTAAATCTTTAAATTATTATTTCCCAAAAGAGAAAATTGCCGGCTTTTTGTGAATATCTGGTCGGGAAATACTTTTCCATTTACTAATAGAATATGTTTTCGAAAAAGCATCGGGAGCCGTAATATTAGCAGATATGCTCAAAAGCGTCTGATTACCGCAAGTTTCCAGTATAGACTCCAGCATTTGTAAGTTGCGGTAAGGCGTTTCCATAAATAATTGAGTTTGCCCTGTACTCAGGCTTATTCTTTCCAATTCCTTAATACGTTTTTGCCTTTCTTTCTTATCAATAGGTAAATAGCCATGAAAAGCAAAACTTTGTCCGCTAAAGCCGGAAGCCATTAAGGCCAGTAAAATGGAGGAAGGCCCTACCATGGGAATAACCTTGTACTCCAGTTGATGTGCAATTTCCACCGCCAAAGCTCCCGGATCGGCAACTCCCGGACAGCCGGCTTCGGATAATATTCCTGCATCGCTTTCCAAATGCATCATATAATCAAAGACTTCTTCGAATTGAGAATCTTTGGTGAGTTCGTAAAAAGTTAGATCATCTATTACTATTCCCATCGTCAGGCTACTCAAAAATCGCCGTGCAGTTTTAATGTTTTCCACAAAAAACACCTTTAATTCAGTCGCCTTTTCTATTAAATCAGGCGGTAATGCCGCAGAATGGGTATTTTCTGCCAATAAAGTGGGAACAAGATAAATATTTTTCGACATTTATTGTATGTTTTGTATTTATTAAAAATACTATCTAAATGATAATTATTGTATTTATAATAATTTCAATATTAAATGAATGTTTTATTATAACACCAAAATCCTCCAAATTTGAAGGTTTTCCTCTAAAATTAAATCCTTTTGTTTGTTAGCTCTTATAATTTTTCTGTTGATTGTTCAGCTTTGGGTAGAAAAATAAGATTTTACAATTAACGTTTTAATACAATAATAAGGTTTAGAGATGAAAAAATTAGTACTTCTGCTGCTTCTCAATTTTTGCTTTTCATGTAAAAAAGAATTTAATGGAATTGTACCCAACACAAACTGGGGTGCCGATCATGCCAGTTTAATTACCAATCCGGAAGAATGGTACATAGAGCTAGACTGTGCACATGTGATTATTTCCAATCCTGAATTTGACAAAAATGGAAACTTCAATTTACCCGGAGAATATTTCCAGGAGTTCGGAATAGTTATAGAGGATCCTGATTTCGAAGGTAATAAACCTCAACCCGCGTTAGTTAATGGTAAAATTTATAAGGATAAAATTGAACTCACCTTGAAGCTAAGCAAGGACAATTTACCAATCGGAACTTACACTTTTCAGATAAACAAAGATGCAATTCTTTTCAAATGTGCCTGATTTCACCTTAAAGCCTCAATTTCACCAATGCTTTTAGGAATGGGAGTACCCAAAATCTGATGAGAGTCAGCGGTAATTAACACATTATCTTCTATCCGAATTCCACCAAAATCATGATACGATTTTAATTTTTCGAAATTTATCCAATCCCTAAACTTCCCTTCCGTCTCTGTTTTAGTTAATAACTCAGGTATAAAATAAATACCGGGCTCAACAGTAAGTGTAAATCCGGTTTCCAGTTTTCTTGCTAATCTTAAACTTTTTAAACCCAATTGTGTACTTCTTTTCAAATCGGGAGTATAACCCACCCTATTTTCACTCAAATCTTCCATGTCGTGCACATCCAGGCCAATCATATGTCCTAAACCGTGAGGCATAAATATTCCTCCCACACCTGCTTCGGTCATTTCATCTACATCGCCATTTACCAAACCAATTTCCTTCAATCTGTTAAGCATTAATTTATTTGCAGCAATATGTACTTCCCGGTATGCTAAACCGGGTCTTAGCATAGCAATCGAACTGTTTTCCATTTCCAAAACAATCTCGTAGATTTCGGCTTGCTTTGAGGTAAAAGTGCGATCTACCGGACAAGTACGGGTAATATCACCGGCATAAAACATGTTATTTTCCGCACCGGAATCATTGAGAAGCAATTGCCCGCCTTTTAAAATATTTCCATGATAATGATTATGCAGCGTTTGACCATGAACACTTAATATTACCGCATAAGCCATATCCGCATCCATGGCTTTGGCTGTTCGGTAAATTTCAGACACAATCTCGTACTCGTATTTACCAGGACTAACCGAACGCATGGCATTCAAATGCATTTTGCGGCTAATATTCACGGCAATTTCCATTTGTTCTATTTCTTCTGCCGATTTATAGGATCGCTGAGCGATAATAGCGTCTATAAATGTGGTTGAAGCCATTTCGCGAATTTCGGCGGGTGTTTTGGATAAAAACTCAGCCAACATTATCAAATTATCGTGGCGGTAAAGAGGCAAAATATGTATTCGATTCTTATTTTTCTGAATAAAAGAGGCTAAAGTAGAAAAATCCTGACGTCGGTAAATACCAGCCTGACGAGCCTTTTCACCTAAAGATTGCTGCTGACCAACCCAGATAATATCATCAATACTAAATTCGTCGCCAAATAGAATTTCTTCTCCTGATTCGGCATCGATTACTGCAGCAAGACCGGGCTGTGAAATCCCGAAATAATAAAGAAAGTTACTGTCCTGACGAAAATTATAGGTATTGTCGCGGTAATTAATTGGTGACTCATTATTACCCATAAACAAGATTAATCCTTTCCCAACCGCTTTTTTCAATTGACTGCGACGTGCTATATATACTTGTGCCTGAAACATTTTCATTTTTTACTGATGTATTTATTGTTTGAAACATAAAAACGGTAGGGTAATTCATCACCTTTCCCTTTGGCAATTCCGATTCTGGTTGTTGATATAATATTTTCTATTTCAAAATTAGTGTCGATTAAATAAAATGGCTTACTAGCTAAACTATGAAAATTTAAATGTTTTACAATACCTATAGCAGATACCAATTTTCCGGGTCCGCTGCATAAATCTAATTCTCTTTCCTTTCCTCTTCTTTTTTTCATCAAATCCAGACCTTGTACGGGCTGTAAGGCCCTTATCAATACAGCTTCACCAATTCCGGTTTTTCCTGAAACCACATTAAAACAATGGTACATGCCGTAAATCTGATACACATAAACAGTTCCGGCTTGCCCAAACATGGGTTCATTTCTGGGCGTGCGTTTATTAAAAGCATGGCAGGCAGGGTCATTGAATAAATAGGCTTCTGTTTCTACAATTATTCCAGAACAAATCCCATAGGGACTTTCATGTATAAGTTCTTTTCCCAACAGCTGTTTTGCCAAATTTAAAGTATCGAAAGAAGAATAAAAATCAGGACCCAACATGGTTTAATTCCCTTTAAACTCCGGTTTTCTTTTTTGCAAAAAAGCCATAACTCCTTCGCCAAAATCATTGCTTACGCCGCATTTCGTTTGTGCTGCCGCTTCCATATCTAACACTCCCTGTAAACCATTTTCATAAGTTTTGTTCAGAATGTATTTCATTTCGGCGATAGCTTTGGTAGGTGCTTGCGTGTAATAGGCAATCATGTCATGGATAACAGTATCCAGTTGATCGGTAGGAGCTGTTTTTATCACCAAACCCAAGTCCAGGGCTTCTTTCATATAAATTTTGCGACCCGTACTGAAAATATCAAAGGCCTTTTGCATACCTACCAGTCGGGGTAGAAAAAACATAGAACCGGCATCGGGCATTAAACCAATCCCTACAAATAGCTCGGTCATGTAGGCATTTTCATCTGCAACAATCATATCACAGGCTAATGCAAGAGACATTCCTGCACCGGCGGCAATGCCGTTCATTCTACAAATTACAGGTTTAGGTGCATTGCGAATCGCATGAATAAGTGGCTCGTAATTCTCCTTAAGAGTTTGTCCCAATGGTTTTCCTGCATCTTCAAAACCGGCTTTCAGATCAGCTCCGGAGCAAAAAGCCTTTTCACCCGTTCCACTTAAAATAATTACCCGTATTTCCTGATTTTCAGCGGCATGGGTAACCGCTTTAGCCAGCTCTTTTAAAATCCCGCCATTTAAAGCATTGAAAACTTCAGGACGATTTAAGCTAATTCTGGAAACACCAGAATCATTTTCAGTTAAAATATATTGATAATTCATAGTTTGTTGATTGAGGTACTTTATTAGAATACGAAAGCTCAAATTAGTATTATTACAATACCAATGATTCAAAAATAAAGGATATAAAATTAAAAGTCTTCATTTATACAAAAATACCAAAACAAAGCTTTTATATTCGCTGTTTTTTTCAGTTAAAAGGAATGGATAAGTACAATAATACCAGTAAGTTATCAGCGGCAGGTCTTTTAATTAGCTTGGGAATTATATTTGGGGATATCGGTACTTCACCTCTTTATGTACTTCAGGCCATAATGTCAACCTCTGTGGTTACGAAAGAAGAAATTTTAGGTTCGCTTTCTTTGATATTCTGGACTTTGACATTTCAAACTACCCTGAAATATGTAATCTTAATATTACGTGCCGATAATAAAGGTGAAGGTGGCATTTTTGCATTATATGCCTTAGTTCGTCGTCACAAAAAGTGGCTTATTATTCCAGCAATTATTGGTGGAAGTGCACTTTTAGCTGATGGAATTATTACTCCACCTATATCAGTATCGTCGGCAATTGAAGGTTTGCAGCTGAAATACCCGTATATTAACACAATTCCAATAACGATAGTCATTTTATTAGCCTTATTTTTTATTCAAACTTTGGGAACCAATATAGTTGGCAAAAGTTTTGGACCAATCATGTTGGTATGGTTTAGCATGATGGCTGTATTAGGTTTAAATCAGATTATTAATGATCCCAGTATTCTGAAGGCAGTAAATCCGTACTACGCGTATCGATTATTAAGTAATAATTCGGGAGGTTTTTGGTTATTAGGGTCGGTATTTTTATGTACCACTGGTGCTGAAGCTCTATATTCAGACCTTGGGCATTGCGGAAAGCAGAATATTCGTATTTCCTGGGTCTTTGTTAAAATTTGCCTTTTGTTAAATTACTTCGGTCAAGGAGTTTGGGCACTGTCAATCACGGGCAGCACTCTTCACGGTCTGAAACCATTCTACGAAATTATGCCGGATTGGTTTCTATTAACTGGCATATTAATAGCCACTTTGGCTACAATTATTGCTTCTCAAGCATTAATTTCAGGCTCATATACACTTATATCAGAGGCTATCAGACTAGGACTATGGCCAAAAGTAGTAGCCAAGTATCCTAGTATTCAAAAAGGCCAGATTTACATTCCAAGTGTAAACTGGCTTTTATGTGCAGGTTGTATTGCTATTGTGCTACATTTCAGGCATTCAACTAACATGGAAGCGGCTTATGGTCTGGCGATTACCCTTACAATGCTTATGACCACCATTTTGACCGGTTTTTATTTATACACACACAGGTATAATAAATTAGTAATCATTACCTTTTTAGTTTTTTACCTGATAGTAGAAGTAGCTTTTCTTGCTGCCAATATGCTTAAATTTACTCATGGTGGATGGGTTTCCTTGCTAATTGCCACTATCATTGCAATTGTAATGACGAACTGGTACTTTGCTAATAAAATCAAAAACAGACTTACAGATTTTGACAAATTAGAGAAGTATCTGCCTGCATTAAAAGAATTAAGTGCCGATGAAAGTATACCTAAATATGCTACGCATCTTGTTTTTATGACGAATGCGAAAAGGAAATCCGAAATTGAGTCAAAAATAATGTACTCCATTTTTGAAAAAAGGCCCAAAAGGGCAGACATTTATTGGTTTATTCATGTAGATATACAAGATGAACCATATACAATGAAATATAATGTAGATATAATTGCACCAGACGATGTAATTAGAGTTGTATTTAAACTGGGTTTTCGGGTCGAGCAAAAAATAAATTTATACCTTCGGAAAGTAATTGAAGAAATGGTAAAAAGAGGCGAAGTAGATATAACAAGCCGCTATTTTTCACTTGCTAAACATAACATTACTGGCGATTTTCGATTTGTTGTTTTAGAAAAATATTTATCGGAAGAAAATAATTTGCCATTTTTGGAGCGAATTGTAATGAATACTTACTTCTTTATTAAGAAATTTACCACGCCTGAGCATAAATGGTTTGGATTAGAAACAGCCTCGATTAAGGTCGAGAAAGTTCCATTAATAATCCGACCTTACAGGAATTTATATCTTGAGCGTGAGGATTAAATTTAACCGATGAGTCATAGCAGTAATCTTTCTAAAGTTTCGGCGGCCGGCCTACTGGTAGCCATGGGAATAATCTATGGTGATATAGGTACATCACCATTATATGTTATGAAAGCTATAGTGGGCAACCGACCGATAACCGAGGAATTGGTTTTAGGGGGCGTTTCCTGTGTTTTCTGGACACTTACTATGATTACCACTATAAAATATGTAATCATGATCCTCAGAGCAGATAATAATGGGGAAGGTGGTACTCTCGCATTGTTTGCCTTGGTACGACGGCATGCCAAATGGCTTACCATTCCTACAATGATAGGCGGAGCAGCACTACTGGCAGATGGTATAATTGCTCCTCCTATTTCGGTTTCATCAGCAATAGAAGGTTTGGAAATTATATATCCCAGCATTAGCACAATACCTATTGTAATTACAATTCTTACCTTACTTTTTTTGGTTCAGATTTTTGGAACAAATGTGGTAGGCAAGGCTTTTGGGCCTATTATGTTAGTCTGGTTTGCTATGTTAGCCACGTTTGGCATTGCCAATATTGCACACATGCCCATGGTTATGAAAGCACTCAACCCCTGGTATGCATATAATTTATTGGCCAATTACCCAGAAGGATTTTGGCTCTTGGGTGCTGTATTTCTTTGTACCACAGGTGCCGAAGCCTTGTATTCAGACCTTGGCCATGTGGGTCGTAATAATATCAGGATAAGTTGGGTTTATGTGAAAATATGTCTTTTATTAAACTATTTCGGACAGGCAGCTTACTTGATGAGCATCGAAGGTCAGCTTTTGGGTGATAAAAAACCCTTCTTTGAATTAATGCCCGATTGGTTTATACTGCCCGGTGTGGCTATTGCCACTATGGCAACCATTATTGCCAGCCAGGCGATGATCAGCGGCTCGTTTACCTTGATATCAGCTGCCATTCGTTTGAACTTTTGGCCAAAAGTAAAAATACATTATCCTTCGGATGAAAGAGGGCAAATATACATACCAAGTGTTAATATTCTATTATATATGGGATGCCTGGCAATCGTATTTTTCTTTCGCCGTTCTGAAAACATGGAGGCCGCATATGGGCTTTCCATCACCATTACCATGCTAATGGATACTGTACTTTTGGCCTACTTTTTATACACCCACCGCAATAATATGTGGTTGGTTTTATTCTTTTTGTTGGTATTTATTTCCTTGGAAGGTTCCTTTCTTTTTGCCAATCTGGAGAAATTCCCTCACGGCGGATGGGTTTCCTTGTTGATTTGTGGTGTGCTTGGTGCTGTGATGTATATCTGGTTAAAAGCTTTTAATATCAAGCTGCGTTTGACCGAATACGAAAAGCTTGACAAATACATGGATTCACTAAAAGAGCTAAGTAAAGATATCACCGTGCCGAAATACACCACCCACCTGATATTTATGAGCAATGCTTCCAGGGCGACAGAAATCGAAACCAAAATCATTTATTCTATTTTTCAGAAAAGACCAAAACGTGCCGATGTGTATTGGTTTGTACACGTTGATACTACCGACCAACCCGATACACTGGAATATAAGGTGAAACAATGTGCTCAGGATGATGTCTACAAAGTGACATTCCGTCTTGGTTTCCGAACTCCACAAAAAGTTCACTTATATTTCCGACACGTTTTGGAAGAAATGGTTAAAAATGCTCAGGTGGATATTCGCAGCCGATATGAATCATTGAATAAACACAATGTAATAGGTGATTTCCGGTTTGTAGTTTTGGAAAAATTCCTGTCATATGATAATGATTTACCTTTCTTTGAAAACATGATTATGAAGGCCTATTTCTTTATCAAACAATTTACTTCATCTGAAGACAAATGGTTTGGGCTGGATTCTTCTGCAGTAAAAGTGGAAAAAGTACCTTTATTGATCAAGCCTGCTGAAAACATAAAACTTAAAGAAATCCCTTGGGATTGATATCTTTGCATTCAAATTACTATTAATGAGTAAAAATATTCTGATCACCGGTGGTGCCGGTTTTGTAGGTTCTTCTTTAGCTTTTGAGTTAAAAGCAAATTACCCACAATATGAAATCTATTGCTTGGATAACCTCAAAAGAAAGGGATCTGAGCTCAATGTTGCCCGTTTGGGTAAAGCCGGGATTCATTTTGTGCATGGTGATATAAGGAATAAAGAAGATTTTGATGTTTTACCCAAAATAGATTCAATAATAGAGGCATCAGCTGAACCATCGGTTTTAGCAGGTTTGAATGGTTCGCCTGATTATTTGATGAATACCAATCTATTTGGTACCGTAAACTGCCTGAATTTTGCAGTTAAAAATAAATCGGATTTTATATTCCTTTCTACCAGTCGTATTTATCCCATTAAAACGATAGAGACTCTCAATTTTGATGAAGCAGACACACGTTTCGTTTTGTCAGAAAAGCAAGCCGTATCCGGTGCTTCCGAAAAAGGAATTGCAGAAGGTTTCCCGCTTACGGGGGCAAGATCCTTGTATGGAACTACCAAATTGGCATCTGAACTCATTATCGAAGAGTACCGGGAATTTTTTGGTCTGAAAACTGTAATCAATCGCTGTGGGGTACTTACTGGCCCCTGGCAAATGGGGAAAGTGGATCAGGGAGTAATGGTACTTTGGATAGCAAAACATTATTTTAAAAAAGAACTCGCCTATATCGGATACGGAGGAAGTGGCAAGCAAACACGTGATATGATGCACGTGAAAGACCTTTACAGACTTATTGACTGGCAGCTTCATCATATCGATGAGATAAACGGCGAAACTTTTAATGCCGGTGGTGGCGTACAGGTAAGCACCTCATTGCAAGAGCTAACGGCCATTTGTCAGAAAGTAACAGGTAATATAATCCATATCAAAAAAGTAAAAGAAAACCGCCCGGCCGATATCAAGCTTTATGTGACAGACAATACAAAAGTTACACAGAAAACCGGCTGGAAGCCTGAAATTGGAATAGAGCAAATAGTTGAGGAGATAACCGCTTGGCTAAAAGAACATGAAGAAGCCCTTAAACCTATATTAAGTTAAAAATAAAGGTCAATTAAATCTCTACTTCATTTATTGATGAAGAGAGGGAATATGTTTGATTTCTTAAAATAATTCTTTTGATAAAATTACTTATAAGATGGCTTGTATGGATTGCTATAGGTAGGTTTTACTTTTTTCCCTCCAATGCTGTAAACCACTACACCAAGTGCTAATGCGGCTAATCCAACTAAAACTCCTTTTTTCATGTTCTTAATTCGTAAACTTGTGAGAAATTAAACTTCCTGGGTAGCTAATTTGTTGTGCCGATTCTTAAATTTTTCTTAAAAATTTATTTAAAGGGAATAATCCTATTTAAAAATCAGTAAATGCTACTATAGGTTCAAAGACCCATAAATAATGCCAAAAGTTGGAATGAAAATAGGTATATTTCGAAATTATTTATTATTCGGTAACTTTTAAAGATTTTAAGTAATATTTAAGTTTGAAAGAGATTCAATTTGAAGGCATAATCTGGCGATCTACTGGCTCCTGGTATGAAGTAAGAGATCAGGAAGGAGAGTTTATAAATTGCAGGCTAAAAGGTAATTTTAAAATAAAAGGTTTGAAAGTTACCAACCCGCTTGCTGTGGGCGATCGGGTTAAATTTACCAAGGAAAATACGGAGGAAATCAATGGAATGATTACCGAAATATTGCCAAGGAAAAATTATATAATACGCAAGTCAGTTCATAAAACAGCCCATGGTCATTTGTTGGCCTGTAATCTGGATCAGGCCATTCTCATTGTTACACTTTCTTCACCCAGAACTTCCCTTGGGTTTATAGACCGATTTTTGGTAACGGCTGAGTCTTTTCGAATACCGGTAGTAATCCTTTTCAATAAATCCGATTTAATTACACCAGAAGAAAAAGAAACACTGGAACACTTAATTTACTTGTATGAAACACTTGGATACACCTGCCGGTCGGTTTCGGCTCTTTTAGGAAATGGTATTGATGAAGTACGCCAGTTATTGAAAAATAAAACCTCATTGATATCCGGTCATAGCGGGGTAGGTAAGTCTCAATTCATTAATTCCTTACTGCCCCACCTGGATCTGGCAACCTCCGAAATTTCCACTTTTGCCAATAAGGGAGTACATACCACCACCTTTGCCGAAATGTTTGAGGTTGAACCGGAAACTTTTATTATTGATAGCCCGGGAATTAAAGAGTTAGGTTTAATGGAAATGGAGCCTGCAGAAATCAGCCACTATTTCCCGGAAATGCGTGACCTTTTGGGTCAATGCAAATTCCATAACTGCCTGCATATCAACGAACCCAAGTGTGTGGTGAAAGAAGCGGTGACTGAAGGATTCATAGCCGAAAGTAGATTTATGAGTTACTTAAGCATGCTCGAAAACGAAGATAATCGCCGATAAATCCTGTCTGATAAGATAAAACTAACAATTCCTTAACAAAAATTAGTCTGCATATACTTGCAGGTTACTTTTTAAAGGCTCTATATTTGTACCGTATTAGAGAAAAATGATAAGCATAAATCTTCCCATATCGCCTTTTCGACGAATGAGGTCCGTGAGGACCCAATAAGGAGGTATACCCTTACGGGTAACACTCCGGTATTTTTTTCTTCAATCAATTTTCACAATTTAAAGGATACAGCGTCTCCCAGCTGAGGTAAGCCTCAAAAAACGACGATGAATACATTAGAAAAAACTATTATCAGAGAATTCATAGTGCAGGTTGCCGGCATTGAGCACGAAGTGTGGGCCGATACCATTTGCGATGAAATGGCAGCAAGTGCCGCCGCCAGAGGAACAGGTATCGCACGTCGATCGCCTGAGTACATCAAAAAGAAAATGCAGGAAGGAAAAGCCGTTATTGCCCTTACTAAGGACAATGACTGGGTGGGTTTTTGTTACATTGAAACTTGGGAACATGGTAAATTTGTTGCTAACTCAGGTTTGATTGTACATCCCGATTACCGCAAAAGTGGAATAGCTACTGCCATCAAGGCAAAAGCTTTTCGTCTTTCCAGATCGAAATATCCGGAGGCTAAAATTATTGGTTTAACAACCAGCATGGCGGTAATGAAAATCAATTCGGAGCTTGGATACGAACCGGTGGCATTCAGTGAACTGCCTAAGGATGATGAGTTCTGGAAAGGATGTTCCAGCTGTGTCAATTACGATATACTAACCCGAACAAACCGGGCACACTGTCTTTGTACAGGAATGAAATATGATCCTAAAGAAGTTAAAAACGAGAAATCGAAATGGGAATTCACAAAGGAATCTTCTCTATATGAAAAATGGACAGCAATGAAGCAAAAAATCCTGCTGAAAATGGAGGAGAGCCGGAAAAAAAAACTTCAACTGAAAATGGCCGAAAAGAAAACAGAATTAGCGGCTTAATAGATTCGATTAAAGGAAAAATTGAATAGCTTTGAAATCGTTTGGAAAAACTACCAAACTGTTTTTTTATGCCTTCTGATCAAAAAGATTTTATCAAACTGCATTTTCTGGTAGTTATACTTGGATTTACAGCCATTCTCGGGAAACTTGTGCAGATTGACACCCTGGGTGTGGTACTATTTCGTACCCTTGTTGCCTCCGCGGGTTTAGGTGTTATTTTTTACTACAGGAAGTTACAAATACCAGATAAGAATCAGATTATAAGACTATTGGCTATTGGTTTTGTGTTGGGAATACATTGGATATGCTTTTTTGGATCAGCACGTATGTCTACGGTTTCTTTAAGTTTAATAACCTTTTCAACCACCTCATTTTTTACCAGTGTTTTAGAACCTTTGGTAAAAAAAGAACCTTTTCGGCCAAAAGACATGTTTCTTGGGCTCCTGGCCATAGCTGGTATGTGCCTAATTTTTACGTTCGAATTTGCACATCTTGATGCCATATTAATTGGTTTGGCAGGTGCCTTGTTATCTGCAATTTATACCATATTGAATGCTCGTTTGGTAAAAAGTTCCAATAGTACCACTATCAATTTTTTCGAACTATCCGGGGCTTTTTTGACTCTATTACTCCTTACAAGCATTATCTATATAACTAATAATCAACTCATTGGGAATATTATCCCTAACTCCGATGACTGGATTTGGCTGTTGATTCTGGGAATTGGTTGTACGGTATATCCTTATTTGGAGATGGTAAAACTACTGGAGAAATTCAGTGCCTTTACTGTAAATCTGGCCATAAATATGGAACCGGTTTATGGGATAGTTATGGCTTGGCTTATTTTTGGAAAGGAAGAAAAAATGACACCGGGATTTTATGCCGGAGCTGCCATCATACTATTTTCGTTGGCTCTAAATGCCTGGTGGCGTAAAAAAGAAAGAGCCCTTTCAGCTTGCTGAAAGGGCTCCGTATTAATTCTTTAAAATGAATTATTTCATTCCGTAACGCTTCTTGAACTTGTCAACACGTCCGGCAGTATCTAATAATACATTTTTACCAGTATAAAAAGGATGCGACTCCGAGCTAACCTCTACTTTACAAACAGGATACTCTTTACCATCTTCCCAGGTAATATTTTCTTTAGTCTCTACACATGAGCGAGTGATGAATTTAAAATCTGAAGATAAATCCCAGAATACCACTTCTCTATAATTTGGATGAATGTCTGCTCTCATTATTAAATATATCTTTTTAAAACTAATTTTTCTAATCGGGCTGCAAAGATACAAATGATTAATATTAAATCAAATAATCGTTAAAATTTATAACTTATATTTTATCCATTTCAGCCAATAAAAGTTCGATTTGCTCTGATGAATTGGCTACAAAATTGGAAATCCGTATTTGAGATAATTTTTTGGGACCATAACCGGCACCTACGATCAGGTTTTTCTCTTTTAGAACATTAATAATTTCGGAAGACGGAGCTTCCGTGTCTATTACTGCTACGGTTCGGCTCCGCAAAGCTTCTTTTTGAACCGATACGCTGTATCCTTGCTTATTCTCAAAGAAATTATAAATCAGTTTGGCTTTACGATCCGTTTCTTTTCTAATGGCATCGATACCCGTTTTATTCATGTCTTCTGCTACTTTTCCCAAGAGAAAAATCTCCATAACATTTGGCGTGGCCGGAGTTTGATATTCTTTACTCTGGCTCCATAATTCGGGCAGTGTATGATGTGCACCAATACTCAAACCCTTTTCATTTTTAAGTTTGTTTGCCTTTTCCAGACAAGCTTCATTGGCAATCCAAACTCCAAGACCGGCAGGTAAGCCAAAGGATTTTTGCACAGAGAAAAAGGCTGTATCCACTAATTTGAAATCCAAATCAGGTATCGGAGCTGAAGAAACCATATCCACGGCTATTAATTTGTCCGAATTGCTTCTCTTTAATTTATGAATGTCCGCTTCCCGCATCTGTACCCCGCTGCTGGTTTCATTCTGAGTGGTGGCTATTAGTTCGGCATATTCGGGAACCTCGATTTCTCCATAGGTAAACCCTTCACCCATAGGCTTTTCCATTTTATGAGCATGACGACCCAAGGCCGCAGCATATTGATAAAATTTCTTCGAGAACGAACCATTTACCAAGTGAAAAGACTCCAACTCAACACAATTCAAAATAATTCGCTCCCAAATTTCGGAAGCAGAGCCGGTAAACATGATGGCATTTTCAGCCGGGATATTTAGGAGTGTACGCAGTTGCTCATCCGTGTGCTGGTAAATTTTCTTGAATTGCCCACTGCGGTGTGAAATCGAGCCTAACTGATTATCCACAGCTTCCTGTAAATATTCTTCAAATTTTTGGTATAGTTCTGCCGGTCCAGCGGTATAAAAAATCTGTTTTCTTGCCATGTTTTTCTGAATTGTCCGCAAAATTAGCCAAACAAACAGAAAGGTTGGCAGGAATAGTAAACTTTACTGATATTATAAGTAAGAATAGTTAATTATCAACTGATATGAATTTTCTCACCCAAGGTGTCTTCCACAAAATGATGGATTGTAAAGGTTTGCTCTACACCCATTTTTTGTCCGGTTTGGGCAACCAAATAAGCAATTAAAGCCAAAATGATTAAAACAGGAAGTACCCAGAGAATTTGAGACTCTAAATGCAAACTCAGCCGTACCAGACCTACCGTACTAATAAAGAAAAATGCCAAACCTAAAATAGAATATGCAAACAGAAAAATCACCCAAACAGAAGGATGTGGTCCGTAACGCCCTTTCATTAAAGTTCTTTCGTCATCGTGATAAACATATAAACTTAATTGAGGCGACCAGAAATGTTGATTTTTGTGCACAATACGAATTGTAGCATGCGGCTCGTGAATTATGCCGTTTATTTTGTCTTTGTTTTTTTCTAATCCATCTGAAAGTTTGTTGAAAATTTCCGGTACACTATCCGTACAAGAATGGGTAAATCTCGGTCTTACTCTGAAACTCGTCATATTCTTAGGGTTATATTTCGAGCTAAAATAACATCGCATATTCATTCATTTTATGACTTTGGGCATAACTATACTTTAAGGTGTATTAAGAATAGTTTATTGAAGCTCGTGGAAAAATAAATTACCAGCTTTGAATTCAAAATCTTAGTTTTGCAGGCTTAAAAAAATAAAAATTATGACAAGTTGGTATCAGGTAAAAATAAATTATCAAAAAGAAGAGAATGACCGTGTGAAACAAATTAATGAGTCCTACCTCTTTGATGCGGTTTCCTATACCGATGCAGAAGCACGTTCCTACGATTACCTGGCGGCCACTGTACCTGGTTTTCAGCTTTTGGCAATTACTAAAATGAAGTTGAACGAGGTATTTTTTAATGAAAACCCTGCAGCAGAATATTGGTTTAAATGCCGTGTTCAATACATTATTTTTGACGAAAAAACCAAATCGGAAAAGAAAACTGCCGTAATGATGCTTGTAGCCGCCGAAAATGTGAAACAGGCATTCGGAATTCTTGAAGAAAGACTGGGTTCGGTAGATGACTACATCATTTCTGATATCAATGTAACTAAGATTCTGGAGGTAATACCTTACGAAGAAAATATAGAAAGAAAAATTCAAAATGCCACTTTGAAGCCACTTTCTGAAGTTATTGGGACAGTAGAAGAGTAATCCCGAAACTTAGGTCTTTAAGTTGTCATTTGAAAGGATAATTTCGTAAATTTGACAAAGCCAATGATTTGATTTTCAATTGACAAAGAATAATACAATGCCAACTATTTCCATGTTTTTTGGTATAATAATAAGAATGTATTATGCTCCTAAAGAACATAATCCACCTCATATTCATGTATATTTTCAGGAATTTACAGCCGTCATAAATATTGAAGATTTAGAATTGACTACTGGAAAATTACCTGCTAAACAATTAAGACTTGTGCTAGCATGGATGGAAATTCACAAAGATGAATTAGTTGCAGACTGGAAATTGTGCCAAAATGGTGAAAAGCCTTTTGCAATTGACCCACTAAAATAAATTTTTAACTATGTATCAAATAATTAAAGAAGTTGAACCCATTTCCGACTATAATTTATTACTAACCTTTAATAATGGCGAAAAAAGGAAGTTTGATGTAAAGCCTTATTTGGACCTGGGAATATTTAAAGAATTAAAAGATAAAAAACTGTTTAAGACGGTTAAAGTAAGTTTTGACAGTATTGAATGGCAAAATGAAGCCGATATTGACCCCGAAGTTCTATACAAGGATAGTATTTTAATTAATTCTTGAAATGATTAATTTTTAGACAATTAATCATTTCACTTCAATCTCGTCTACAAATAACCAGGCCTTATTTCCTTTTCCGGGGTGATCTTCAGGCAACATGCCGTAGTTTTCAGCTGTAATTTTAAGATACCGGGCATTTTGTCCATTTAAATTGATATTAATCCTTTCCACTTTTTTTGCATTATCAGATTTCATTACTGCTCCGCCAGGGCTGACAAAAGTTTTACCGTCTTCAGAAAGTGATATTGAAACCATTTTAGGAAACATAATCCAACTATCGGGAGCGTTTAAGAAACCGATTCCCGCACTTGTGAGCTTTGTACTTTTTCCCAGGTCAAGTACCAATTCCAAATCTTCCCCGTTTACACCAACCCAGGTATTCAGGTTATCGGCATTTCCGGTTTTACCATCTGTAAGTGCGAACTTACTTCCGCCAGTATATCTTGATTTGCTAGATTTTAATTTATATTCTAATCCCGTAGCTTTATTTACCATTAGAAAATCGGAGAGTGGTTTGCCGTATTGTTCATTTTTTTCATTAAAAAGTGCCGCATTCAATTGGGTATTTGAACTCAGCGTAATGCCTTCTGATTTATAGATAAGTGATTGAGCATTCACCTGTGTTCCATCTAAAGTATATCGGATTTTTGACCCCTGATCTTCATTTGTAAGTAATGCCTTTAACTGACCTGTTCCGCCTGGTTTCACTTCTAATTTAATATTATAGATGGACTCGGAGTAGTTTACACCCAACAATTTAAGCTTGCTAAAGTGCCTTTTAACTCTATCCATAAAATCTGCCTCATTTTTACCCGGTGCCGACCAGCCCGTCTCGGCGATGGCTAATGCTCGTGGAAAAGTCATGTATTCTGCTTTTTCGGGAGTGGCCACATATTCTGTCCATAGATTTCCCTGAACACCCAAAATATGTTTTTTCTGATCTTCAGTAATATCTTCGGCTAGTGGCTCGTACGAATATACTTTTTCCAATGGCAAATATCCTCCAATTGCTAAAGGCTCATTCGCCGGATCGCCCTGATAATAATCTATGTAATAATAGGTATTGGGAGTCATTATTACATCGTGGTTTAATTTAGCGGCTTCTATTCCACCTTGTACACCTCTCCAGCTCATAACAGTAGCATTGGGCGAAAGTCCACCTTCGAGTATTTCATCCCAACCGATTATTCTACGGCCTTTTGAGGTCACAAACTGATCAATTCTTTTGATGAAATAACTTTGAAGCTCATGTTCGTCTTTCAGCCCCTCTTTTTTCATCAAATCCTGACAAAAAGCCGAAGCTTTCCAAGTGTCTTTAGGGCATTCATCACCACCAATATGGAGGTATTCCGAGGGAAACAAATCCATCACTTCGGTAAGTACATCTTCCAGAAAAGTGAATGTTTTTTCTGATGGGCAAAAAACTTGTTTTTCGACACCCCAGCGGGTCTTCACTTCATAAGGGCCACCCGTACAACCCAATTCCGGATAGGATGCCAAAGCGGCAAGTGCGTGGCCCGGCATTTCTATTTCCGGTATTACATTTATGTATTTTGATGCCGCATAGGCTACAATTTCCTTTACTTCATCTTGGGTATAAAAACCACTATGGGGTTTTCCATCTCCTCTGTTTTCACTGTTGTGGCCGAGCGGAGTCTCTTTTCTTGTAGATCCAATCTCCGTCAGTTTGGGATATTTTTTGATTTCGATTCTCCAACCCTGATCTTCGGTAAGATGCCATTGAAAAGTATTAAACTTGTACATGGCCATCAAATCCAAGTATTTTTTGATAAAAGAAACCGGCAAATAATGTCTGCCCACATCCAGCATTAAGCCTCTGTAGGCAAATCTTGGTGAATCACTTATCTCACATATTGGCAAATCCAGTTTTAATGAGTTTTCGGCTGAAGAACTGTATATTTTGCTGTCAAAAAGTTGAAGGAGGGTTTGATAAGCATAGAAAAAGCCCTGATCAGATGCAGCTTTTATTTCCACATTTCCTTTTGTAATTTTTAGATTGTATGCCTCTTTTGCCAGAGATTCGTCTTTTTTAAATACAATAGCATTAGAATTTTCTGAATTCGTAATTTCCAGGTTTTTACCCGAGGTAATCAGAAATCGCAACCTCATGTTTTCGGCAATCGCCGTAGCTTCTGCATCCCCTGCCGGAATGACAATTTTGGTTTTAGCGTTTAACTCGTAAAATCCTTCGCCAATTGTTACCTTTTCTGGTTTAGGAATAATAGGCAATGTTTTTTGGGCTGAAGTAAAAAAAGAAATGAAGCTAAATAAAAGAAAAGTGAATTTTCTGGACATGAGTTTTATTTTATAAGTTCTACAGGGTTTAAAAACGTGCCTGAATCCTAAATTATTTACAAAACTTATTGAAAGAGGCAATTGGCTTTAAAAATACGATTTAATTGATATAGACGAAGGGAATTGTTGAAATAATTAATATCATTGGGTTGAAATTAGATAGGGGATTGGATTTTAAAAATGAGGTTCTCGGTTTCGTCCAAGTTAATATGTTTTAGTACCGAATTAATATGATTTTTAGCTTCAAAATCTTGTTTCAGGTGAACTAAGCGTGGGCTGAAAGGTCAAGCGAACTTACGGTTATATGATAGATCAAAGTCAAGCCTGTCATGTCAACCGAATTGAGGGCTGTCAGTTCTAGCGAATTTAGGGCTGTCAGTTCAAGCATATTTAGGAC
>JAHEBN010000018.1 GCA_024645245.1 Jiulongibacter sp.
TCAGTAATTTCGCCAAAAGGGCCAGTTCATCTGAATATTCCAATCAGAGAGCCATTCTATGGTAATAATGAAGAAAGTAATTTTGCGAAATGGAGAAATGTTGAATTTTTATCTCCAAAAAAAGTTTTAGACAAAGAATTTTTTAACAAGTTTCTTGAAGTTCTAAATAAATCACCCAAAAGGTTATTAGTTATTGGCCAGGGAAATAATTGGGATAAGAAGCTTATTACCCTATTTGCACAAAAATTTGGATTCGTATTTGTATCTGATAGTATTTCAAATACTGAATCAGATATTAAAATGCATGATTTCCATTTAAAATCATTAGATGAGATACAAGCAACAGCCTTAAATCCTGATTTCGTACTGAGTTTTGGTAAATCATTAATATCAAAATCATTAAAGCTCTTTCTTAGAAATTCAAAACCGGCTAATCATTGGCAAGTTCAGGAAAACGAACGAATTATTGACCCAACGCTTTCTATAACTCGCCTTATTGATATGTTACCTATGGATTTTTTGAAACAATTAATTCAAAAAAGTCAGGGTAATAACGTTTTTGACTCCAATTATAATAATGTATGGCAATTAAAGGAAGAATTGACCGTTAAGAAATTAGCTACGAACATTTCAAAACTACCATTTGGGGAATTCAAAATACTAGCTTCTCTATTACCGCATATACCTGAATATAGCATAATACATTCCGGAAATAGTATGAGTATTCGCTACTTAAATTTATTAAGTCTATATATTTCAAAAAATGTAAATGTATATTGTAACAGGGGTACAAGTGGAATAGATGGTAGTCTGAGTACTGCAGTTGGGCAAGCCCTAAAAACCGATAAAACTGTTTTCTGTATTTTAGGCGACGTATCTTTTCAATACGATAAAAATGCACTTTGGAATACGATTTTACCAGATAATTTAAAAATAGTAATCTTAAATAATGCAGGTGGAATAATTTTTAGAATGATAGAAGGACCGAAAAATCAGTCCACATTTTCGGAGTTCTTTCAAACGAAACAGCCACAAAATGCTGAATTATTAGCACAAATGCATGATTTGAATTATTATAAAATAACAGATGATAATAATTCGGTTATTATTTCTCAATTTATTTCTGATCCACAAAAATCCATTTTAGAAATATTTTCAGATGCCGAAAAGAATGAAGTAATATACAAGCGTCTTTTCGAAAATTAAGTTAGCAGCGTTTCAGTAGAACTTCTGATCGCAAATCATGAAGTAGTGCTCCTCTTTTAAAGAATTGACAAGCTTTTTCTGTATTATTTAAGCCACGATAAGTTGTTCCCATGTAATAATAAAGAAAATCAACATCCGGATTACTTTTATCCAAATTCAATAAAATAGATTCCGCTTTGTTAAATTCACCATTTTTCAAATAGAAGACTGCATTATTTCTTAAGAAATAGGGATTGTTTTCTTCCAATTTACTGCATCGCAAAATAAGTTCTTCCGCTTCATTTAACTTATTATTTTCTAAAAGATTTAAGGAATGGGTATTTAAAAATATCAGGTTATTTTTATCGATATTAATTGCTTTAGTGGAATATTCCAGAGCCTTTGACCAATCATTTTTTTGAGCATATACATTACTTAAATTGTTCAAAGAAAAAGCAAAATCCGGCTCAATTTTTAAGGCATTCTCAAAATCGCCATGAGCGGCATCCCAATTTTTCTCTAAATATTCTATATAGCCCAAGTTGGTCCATACTTCCGCATGAGTAGAATCTAAATCTTTGGAAATATTCAGGAATTTTCTGGCCTCATCGAGCTTATTTTGGCGAATCAAATGCTGGCCATATAGACTGTTAAATTCCAGTGAGTCTTTATAGCTATCTTCCAGATTTTGAAATATTTCCTGAGCTTCAGGCAATTCATTGATCTGACTTAATGCCGCTGCAAGGTTTAACTTAGCTGCTTTGAATGAATCATCCAGATCGACGGCTTTCCGATAATCTTTTATGGCAAGGCTCATTTCTCCTCTTTTTTCAAATAAAATTCCTCTGTTAAAATAAGCATCGGCAAAATCTGGCACTTTTTCTATAGCCTCATTATAGAAAGTTAGGGCCTTATCTGTTTCATTTTTACCAAAATTGTAGTTAGCACGCTTAAAAAATTCGGCAGCTTCCGCTTTATCCTTATTTTTACAGGCTGTTGAAGTAAAAAATAAAAGCAACACCAAAAAATTTACGAATTTCATTCAAAAAAGTATTATGAGGTATATTAAAGACATAGAAAACGATTTTTGTAAAGCCTCGCTTTATAATTTCAACAACAAATTTATCATAAAATTTGAGGCGGGTCTTATGGAACAGGTTTATAAAATTTCAGAAACGGAAATTAGTGGAATAGATGATATTGATGGTTTACTTTCTCCTGACTTTTTAGAAAAAGTAAAACAAATTTTTGAAACTATGTTTCTATCCTTTACTAATTCACTCGATGAGATATAAAAAAGATCCACATTTCTGCGGATCTTTTTTGCAATTTCTATCACCTATTTGTTCATTAGGAAATTATAAATTTTTTCTTGCTCCTTAGTAAGCTTATCCATTTTTTCCAGTTTGTATCTTAATCTAGTATCGGCATTAAGTTTCATTTTTAGGTCTTTCTGAACGCCTGACCTTAAAACAGTAATTTTCAATTCGTCTCCTACATTTTTACCACTGCTTAAATCTCCCAAACCGCTAATTGGTTTATCATCCGCTGAAATTATAACATCACCTACATTAATTCCTGAATTGTAGGCAGAGCCATTTGCCAAGACCCGGTTTACTGTTGTACCAGATGCTACAAGTCCCAAAAAAGCAGTATTAGAATTTGTGTTTTCATTTATAAGATTTATACCTGCATAATTAAAATATTTGGAGTAATCAGGTGCTTTTGTATCCCAAATATAATTTGTAAAGAACGAATCCAGGCTTTCGCCGGCTACTTCTTCACATGCTTTTTGAAACTCCTCATCAGAATATCCACGTTTTAACTCTTTGTAGTATTTGTTCCATAAAAGCCGCATTACATCGTCTAATGATTTATTTCCATTGGTATTGTGAAGGATTTCAAGATTTAATAATCCAGCCAGAACACCACCTTTACTATAATACGATACAGTAGTATTAACCGAATTTTCATTTGGTCTGTAATACTTAATCCAGGCATCCCAAGAAGATTCTGTTACGGCCTGAATCTTATTTCCAGGCTGATTTTCGATCGAATTTATACCACTTGCCCATGCATTTAAAACATCTGCTTCATCAATCATTCCAGCTCTTTTCAGTATTATTTCCTCATAGTAACTGGTAAAACCTTCGGCTACCCACAGCATATTCGTATAATTCTCACGATCGTAATCAAAAGGACCTAATGCTTCAGGCCGTATACGTTTTACGTTCCATAAGTGAAAGTATTCATGAGCCAGGGTGCCGAAAAAACCAATGTAGGATTTCTGTGACTGATAAGTTTCGGGCGATGTTTGACATGTGGATGAATACAAATGTTCCAATCCACCACCAATATTAGGCAAGTGATGATTAATAAAAAGATAGTGATCGAGCGGATTTTCACCTATTACACTTGTTGCAGCTCTAGTCATCCGCTCAAAATCTTGAATTATCTTTGCTTTGTCATAATCAAGTGGTTTCATTGAATACATCGCAACTTTATGCGGTATACCCATCGATGAAAACTCCAAAACTTCGTGGTTACCTATTTCAATTGGGCTATCTACCAGGGTATCGTAATTATCCACCAAAAATACATTTTCAGTAATTGGCTTTAGAGCAGTGCTAATGGTGCCCCAGTCGGAATAAGGATTTATTTCCAACAGAGAGGGTGATTTTGATAAATCCGGGAAAAACATAAATACCGACGCTCCATTAACATATCCATGCGAATCATCAAGAAATGATGTTCTTACCGACATTTCGTAAGCATACACTTTATAAGTTAAGGTAAGTTCGTTCGCACCATTCAATGCAATTTCCCAGGTATTTTTATCTATTTTTTTCGAATTCAGGTTATTTGAAACCTCGAAATCTATTACATTTTTAGAAAATTCTCTTACCAAATAGGAACCAGGTGTCCAAACAGGCATTTTGACCAAAACAGAAGATTTTCCTTTTAATTCCGCTATTTGGTTTATGTTTTTTAAATGCAATTTAACCTCAAAATAGTGGGTATATGGCTCGCTCATGGCCAATTCATAATTAAGGTTATAGCTCGGTGTTTGGCTCTTTACCAGAGATACTTTGCAAGAAACCAATAAGCTTAAACTAAGAATAAAAATAAATTGAATTTTGTTCATTTGTTGATATATGAAATAAGTGATTAGCACAAAACTACAATTTTTCATAAAATTGCTCGTTTGTAAAATGAATTTCTTTCCGAAATCAGATTAATTAACGCTATTTCTTAATATTAATGTCCAACTTTCCTAAATTTGAATTTTGAATATACACCGTAATAATCCCTCATGAAAATAATCATCCTGATTGCTTTTTCATTTCTGACATTTACCTCTTTTTCACAAAATACATTAAGTTATACCGAAGTTGAATCGCATTATAATAACGGTATGGAACTATTCGAAAAAAAGGCATATATAGCCGCCAGAAAAGAATTTAAAACCTACGTAGAAAAATCGGCAAAATCCATTAACCCGAACAAGTTTAACATAGCTAATGCTGAATATTATGCAGCGGTGTCAGCACTTTATAGTAATTCGAAAGATGCTGACATAGAAGTCGAGAGGTTTGTGGTAAATCATGGAGAGCACCCTAAGGCCAAAATTATTTATAGTGATTTGGGTAATAGCTTTTTTGAAAAGGGGGATTATAAAAATGCGATTGATTACCTGAAAAGAGCTTTGGAAAACCGTCAGGATAATATGACTGTTTATGAATTACGTTATAAATTAGGCATTTCGTATTATCAGTTGAAAGAATACGATAAGGCACTGCCAGAGTTTAATTATGTTAAAAAAACATCCACCGTAAGTGCATTAAATGCCGCATATTATTCTGCGGTAATTAATTTTCAATATGAAAATTACGACGCAGCCCTGGAAGAGCTCAGATTCTTTTTCGTCAAAACAAATACGATGAATTGGTGAAATATAGTGAACCCATTATAGCTGAACCGAATGGACGTAAAATAGATGATCTATGCCTGGTTACAGCCGAAGTATTTTATTTCAGAGAAAATTTTGAAAAAGCCGCCTTCTATTACGATAAATTCCGCGATTTCAGAAGGGGAGTGGTAGACCCTCAGGTTAGTTTCCGTCATGGTTATAGTTTATATAAAACAGGTAATTACACCAAAGCTGTTGATCAATTTAAAAAAGTAGCTGATAAAAAAGATGAATTAGGTCAGCAGGCAGCCTACTACATGGGTATTTCAGCATTAAACTCAGGCGATTTAAATGCAGCACAAGCAGCATTCGATGCTGCTCAATCGCAGGATTTTGATAGTGAAGTAAAAGAAGCGGCAACTTTTAATTATGCCAAAGTGCTGGTGGATCAAGGAAACAATCAGGAAGCTATTAACCGGTTTCAAAAGTATGTTAAAAGTTATCCTACGGGAAAATATGTAGATGAAGCGAATGAACAATTATCCGAAATTCTTTTTGAGTCTAATAATTACCTGGAGGCGATTACCTATATAGAGAGTTTACCAAGAAAAACTGCCAAAATTAATGAGGCTTACCAAAAACTCTGTTATAATCAAGGTGTTCATGATTTTAATTTAGAAAAATTTGACCGATCTATTATTTATTTTGATAAAGCAATTGATATTCCTATAAATAGTGAAATAGTTCAAAATGCACGCTACTGGAAAGCAGAGGCGGCGTATTCGCTTGATTTACCAGAATCAGAAAGTCTGTATAAAGATTTATTGAAATCCGGTAAAGTGGAAGCTCAGGTCAAAAGTCTCTATAGCTTAGGCTATATCTATTACAATAAACGGCAATTTCCTCAGGCCTTAAACTATTACCTTGATTTTCTAAGGAAATCAAATGGAAATACAAGTATGTTGCAGAACAGAGAAGATGCTCTTTTACGTGTGGCAGATTGTTATTTGATTCAAAAAGATTTTAAAAATGCCCTGGACAAATACAATGAAGCCATTGCGAATAATCGGACAGATAAAGATTACGCTTATTATCAAAAAGGTATAACTCTGGAATTTTTAGGAAGAAAGGAAGAAGCAAGACAAGTCTTTGACCAGTTTACCCGTCTGTATGAGAATTCAAGATTGATTGATGATGTACTTTATAGCAAGGGAGTTTTAGAATTAGAAAATAACAATTACCAGGGAGCAATTACTTCTTTTACAGAAATGTTAAAGAAAAGGAGTAATAGTGTGCTAGTTCCTGATGCGTTATTAAAAAGAGCACTTGCTTTCGGAAACCTGGAAAATTATGATAGGGCAATTGCAGATTATAAACTTATTGTTACCAAATTTGGGAAAACCCCTGCTGCAAATGAAGCACTAATAGGACTTCGGGATATTTTAAACATCACAGGAAGAAGCGAAGATTTTGCAGACATAGCGGATGAATTCAGAAAAAATAATCCGGAAAGTAATTCAGCAATAAACCTGCAGTACGATGCAGCTAAGAATCTTTTTTATAACGAAAAATATGATGCTGCAATCGCTTCGCTTACACGCTTTATATCCGGAAACCCAGGTAATTCCAATGTATTGGAAGCCAATTTTCTAATCGGGGAATCGTATTATTTTACAAATAAAAAGAAAGACGCCCTAAAGTATTATAAAATAGTTATCGACGATACACAATCTGCTTTTGTTACTAAAGCGGCAATAAGATCAGGTATAATTAATTTTGAAGCTGAAAATTACAGGGATGCTATAAGTTCTTATCAAAATGTACTAAGCAGTAGCTCAGAGAAAAGAGATCAGGTTACTGCCTGGGAAGGGCTTTTTAAATCTTATTATTTTATCGGTGATTACGAAAATGCAATTAAATATTGTAATGAAGCTTTATCAAATGGATCTAATATTATAATTGGAACTGAAAACAAGGCACATCTATTTCTTGGTAAATCCTATATGCAAAGGCGAGATTACGAAGCAGCTAAATCAGAATTTACGAAAACAATCGCCATGGCAAAAGATATAAATGGGGCAGAGGCCCAATATTTTATTGGAGATATGCTTTATAAGGCAGGGAAATACGATGAATCTATAGTTGAAATGCAAAACCTGGCTCAAAATTTCAGTGAATTTTTGTACTGGTACGAAAAAGCATTTTTACTTATAGCCGATAATTATTTAGGAAAGGATGATAAATTTATGGCTAAAGCTACACTTAGTTCAATAATCGAAAATTCTGAAAACCCTGCAACTATTGCTGAAGCTAAATCTAAATTAAAAAATATCAAATAGGATATGATAAAGAATTCAAAATATACGGCCTTATTCATTCTTTTAATTTCCGGTTCTGTATGGGCTCAGGGGGATATAGGTAATGAAGAAATTACGATTACTAAAGAACGAAAAGTAGAATTACAAAAAGCAAACAGGATATTTGAGAAAATTCCACCTACAGCTAAAAGTACAGATGAAAAAAAACAACAATCTTATGATTTTTTCGAAAAAAAACCGGAGGGAATAAAAGAGGTAGATTTTACGCCAAATATTGTCGCACCTGACCAAAAGAAAAAAGGCGAAGAAGAGACAAAAGGATACGCCAATTATTTTAAAGTAGGAGGTGGGAACTACGGACGCTTTTATGCTGAAACATATTTGAATACTAACCAGGAAAATAAACTGGTATTAGGATTTCATGGGTTACATAATGCCTCCAAGCGTGGTCCGGTTCTGGGCGAGATATCGGGATCTGGAATTGATCTGTTAAATGTAGATGGAAAATACCACAGTGGAAACTTTGAAATGAAAGCCAATGCGGACTATGAGCGTCGAAATTATCATTTTTATGGGTTTGATACCACAAGCTATTACAATTATACAAAGGATGAAGTAAGGCAACGACTAAACATTTATAAATTCGGTGTGGCCTTTGAAAATACAAATCCAAAACCAGCAGTTGATTATAAGCTATCTACTAATCTTAGGTCTCTTACCGATCTATATAATGCTGAGGAGTTGGATTGGGGTACGCAGTTTTCATCTTATTTCCCAATTGTTGCTAATAAAGTGACAGCCGCACTATCTGCCGAATCTTACCTGACTCAACGGACTGATAATTATGAAACAGATCCAACCCGTAAACGTAACTTATTTCGGGTAGAACCCTTTTTCAGTCTGGATTTTAAAAGTATTAATGTTCATATTGGGTATAAAGCGGTAAATCAATACGATCAAAATACACAATTGAATCAAACAAAAGGCTTTCCAAGCGTAATGTTAACTTATAAAACTCCTCGGCTAATCTACTATTTTGCAGGGATTGATGGAGATATTATACGCAATACATTGGGATCCTTTTTGGACGAAAACCCTTATCTTAAACCACAGGTTATGTTAGAAAACACCGTGAAAGATCAGGAATACTTTCTGGGTAGTCGCGGAGAACTTTTTTCTGGTGTTCAATATAATTTCAAGGCTTCCTATGGCACATATAGTAATTTGTATTTTTATAATACTTATGATGGTTCATTATTGCCTAATCCACAAACTCGTCTTTTTGAAGTTTATTACAATGCGGATAAATCTCAATTTGCTAATATTTCGGCAGAAGTAAGCTATCAGACTCTCGAATTTTGGAGTACAAATCTGAAAGCTGATTATTATTATTACGAACCATTTACTTTTGATATTGGGAATCAAACCGTTGCATTAGACAGACCTTGGCATAAGCCTTCATTTACAACCCGTATCGGGAATACATTCAATGTAAGTGATAAAATAGTTTCGGCGATTGATTTTTATATGATTGGGAATACGTTTGCCTATAATCCCAACATTTACGAAACAGTTAAAATACCAGCAATAACAGATCTTAATGCCGAATTTACATATTTGTTCAGTAAACAATTTTCTGCTTTTGTGAAACTTAATAATATTATTGGTAAAAATTATGTGAGATATATTAATTATCCGCAAATGGGACTTAATTTCCTTGTAGGAATAAATGTTTCACTTTAAAAATAAGCTGTAAATTTGGGTTATGATAAATTTTGAAAAGCATATCCAAAATCTGTTGTTCGAGTATGATTTTTTTATTGTACCCGGATTTGGAGCTTTCATAGCACGATTTACGCAACCTGCTATTGACGAAGAAAATGGAAATTTGATTGAACCCATCAAACATTTCGATTTTAATAGTGCTTTGGATGAAGACGAAGCCAATAAATTCTTGAATCATGTTATGCGTATCGAGAATAAGCCACTGGCCGAATCAGAATTACAGTTAAAGGAATTCATCTATAAACTAAAAAAAGAGTTAAAAGAAGGGAAAATTCATGAGATGGCGGGCATCGGGAATTTTTCTATGAAAAATGATTTACTGATAGGTGATTTAAATGAACAAATGAATTATTTTCATAATGCAGAATTTGATTCGAAAATAAGTACATTTTCGTCTGGTGGCTTAGAAAAGACAAATGATTTTTTTGAGCCGGATCTAGAAGAAGATATTGAAGAAGAAAACGAAAAAAAATCAAACCTATTAAAGTATATTCTCTATTTTTTGCCTGTTCTAATTTTGCTAGCGGCTCTATATTACACACTAATATACCTACCGGATAGTAAAAATACTAAAACGGAATTAGCAATAGAAAAAACAGATTTAGAAAAAGTTGATTCACTTCAAGCCCCAAAAGATATTTTGCAATTAAAGGCAATTGATTCTTTAAGAATAGATTCTGTAATTAAGGATATACCGGCTGAGAATAAAATAACTTCAGAATTAAAATCTGAGGATGTAAAAATATTGTCAAATAAAATTAATTCTGAAATTTATCGGTTTAATGTGTGGGCAGGACTTTTCCGACAAAAATCTAATGCAAATAAGGTTACAAATTTATTGAAGGATAATGGGCTAAATGCCAAAATTGAAATTGTTGGTAAAAACAGAAGAGTATATGTGCCTGTAAAAACAGAAGCAGATGCTCAGGAAATGGTTAAAAAAATTGAACAATTAACGGGAGAAAAAGCCGTTTATTTTGAAAAGTAAATAATATGAACTTATCAATAAATGAAGAAGATCACAGATTGAAGGCTTTTGGTATCAGTCTGGTATTGTATGCAATTTTTCTTGCAGGTCTTTTTTTCTTTAAAATATTTTATGAGCCAATGGAAGAGCCATTGGCAATGGGTGTTGATTTGAATTATGGGGTTGATTTAATAGGTTCTGGAGATATTCAAACATTAAATAAAGCAAATGCTTCTAAAAACAATTATGATGTAAAGCCTGCGGATAAAGCAACCAATCAAAAAACCACGACTAAAAACAATCCTGTTGCTTCGGAGCCCACACCTGTAAAAAGTACAAAAAGTAATAATACTCCAAAAGCACCCGCAGTAGTAACTAGTGACGTCGAAAACACACCCGTATTAAATAATAAAAATACAAGTTCTAAAACCACCACTAAGCCGACAACTCCTACACCTGTACCTGTAAAAACTGAACCAGCTAAACCTGCCCGATCTGTTGATCAGGGTTCGATTTTTAAAAAAAGTGGGAGCTCAAGTAACTCAAATGGTACAGTAGGTACAAAAGATGGAATTGGTGGAAATAGTAATGGAAACGGTCCAGCAGGAAGTGTCGGTGATCAAGGTGACCCAAGGGGTACTTTAGATGGTAAAAGTCTTTATGGAAATCCGGGGGCTGGTGGCACAGGCGGAGCATCAGTTAATATAAGTGGCTGGAATAAAAAGAATTTTACATTACCCAAAGATGATTCTGATGAAACTGGAAAAATAGTATTTAAGGTAACAGTAGATGATCGTGGAGATGTTATTTCAATTATCCCGACTCAAACTACTGTCAGCCCTTCGGTTACTAATTTTTATAAAAATTATATACAAAAAAAACTCGGGTCTTATCTTACTCCTCAAGGTACGCCGCCACCCAGAGCTACAGGTACCATAACTATAAATATTACTTCAGGAAATTAACTAGTTTTACGGTTTGAATTGAATCATCATGAATTATCAGCAAACCGTTGATTACCTATATTCGATTCTTCCTGCATTTCAAAAATCAGGTAAGAAAGCACTCAGGTATAATTTTGAGAATATTGTTGCACTCTGCCAGGAATTAGAAAATCCTCAGAATAGTTTCAAATGTATACATATTGCGGGCACAAATGGAAAAGGGAGTTCTTCCCATATGCTGGCATCTGTACTGCAAGAAGCCGGCTATAAAACTGGGTTATACACTTCTCCACACCTAAAAGATTTCAGGGAAAGGTTCCGTATTAATGGAAAAATGATTCCCAAAAATTATGTAACAAATTTCGTAAAAAAACTTAAGCCTATTATCAAGCAGGTTCAACCCAGTTTTTTTGAAGTTTCGGTTGCAATTGCATTTAAGTATTTTGCAGATAGTGAGGTAGATATTGCCGTAATAGAAGTAGGTCTTGGGGGGAGGCTGGATTCCACAAATATTATTATACCTATTTTATCACTTATCACGAATATAGGATTTGATCATAAAGAAATATTGGGCGATACTTTAGAAAAAATAGCATATGAGAAGGCTGGTATAATTAAACCAAATATTCCGGTAGTAATATCTGAATCCATTCCTGAAACTCATTCGGTTTTTAAAAATATTGCAAAAGAACGAAATGCTCTTTTATTTTTTGCAGAAGACTCATTTCAAGTTATTGGAAGTATAAACAATAAAAAAACAACTAGTTATTTAGTTAATAATTTTAAAACCCAGGAAATTAGAGAAATCAAATTAGACCTAAACGGGAAATATCAAAGTAAAAACTTAATAGGTGTTTTAAAGTGTATAGATACTTTAAATTATAACAACAATTTTAATATCAGTACTGCAGCAATCAAGAATGGACTAAAGAATGTGGTACACAATACTGGTTTAAAAGGTAGATGGCAAGTTTTGAGTTATGAGCCCTTAACTGTTTGTGATACTGGACATAATGAACACGCATTTAAATACTTATCAGAAAAAATAATGCAGTTCAAATCTGGAAAAGTTCATCTTATATTAGGTTTTGTTAAGGATAAGGATGTTGCCTCTTTTATAAAATCTATTAATTCTGAAATAAATATAGTTTTTTGCATTATCAACACGGTACGTGGGATGAGTATAGATGATTACCGTAGCTTAGCTAATATAATTGGCCGTAA
This sequence comes from Jiulongibacter sp., assembly GCA_024645245.1. Lineage (GTDB taxonomy): Bacteria > Bacteroidota > Bacteroidia > Cytophagales > Spirosomataceae > JAHEBN01. The sequence continues at coordinate 12,334 of JAHEBN010000018.1, forward strand.
TGTTAATATTTATAGCAATGTAAATCATGCTATTTCGGAAATTCAGGTAAGTGCGGAACCTCAAGATTTTATTTTTGTTGGTGGAAGTACTTATTTAGTTGCTGAAATAAATAATCTTTAAAAATGTCGCGAAAAAAATTACCCCGATTCGAACACAACCAAACCGCCTGGAATGTAATTGAAAGGGGCAAGCCATTGTATACCAATATAAAAGGAAAATGGAATATCTTTTTTAAGAACGAGAATCCGATAGTACTTGAGCTTGCCTGCGGTAAAGGAGAATATACAGTAGGACTTGCTAAAACAAACAGTAATAAAAACTATATTGGAATTGATATAAAAGGGGATAGAATTGCACGTGGAAGTAAAAAAGCTTTGGATTCGGGCCTTTTGAATGCGGCATTTCTAAGGACAGGAATTCAGTACATGGATGAATTCTTCTTTGAAAATGATGTCGACGAAATTTGGCTTATTCATCCTGATCCTCAGCCCAGAGATAAAGAAGAAAAACGTAGATTAACAAATCCCCAATTTATTAATCAATATAAAAAATATTTAAAAAAGAGTGGTTTATTCATGCTGAAAACAGATAGTCCATTTTTATATGAGTACAGCCTTGCAATTCTTAAAAATGATCCGGATTTTGAAATTCTGGCACATACCTCAGATTTATATCACTCACCATTGCTTAATGAGCATTTGGATATTAATACGCATTATGAAGAGATATGGGTTGAAAAAGGTTTTACAATTAATTACATTAAAGCACGATTGATAAAAAAAGAAAATCCTTCCTGAATTCAGAAAGGATTTTCTAAAAAATACTTTTGTAATTTAAATCAACCTATCAAGCCAGCAAAATGTTTAACAGTTCGTACCAATTGAGAAACATAAGACATTTCGTTATCATACCAGCTTACTGTTCTTACTAACTGCGTTTCGCCTACGTTCATCACTTTGGTTTGTGTACCATCAAACAATGATCCATAACTGATTCCGATAATATCGCTTGATACTATTTCATCTTCCGTGTAACCAAAACTTTCATTTGATGCTGCTTTCATTGCAGAATTAATTTCATCAACCGTAACTTTTTTACCTAACAATACCGTCAATTCAGTTAGTGAACCGGTAAGGGTAGGCACTCGTTGGGCTGAGCCATCTAATTTTCCTTTAAGAGAAGGCAAAACTAAGCCAATTGCTTTGGCTGCACCTGTCGTGTTAGGAACAATATTTTGAGCCGCTGCACGAGCTCTTCTTAAATCTCCTTTTGGATGAGGAGAATCTTGGGTATTTTGATCATTGGTATAAGCATGAACGGTTGTCATTAAACCATTCACGATGCCGTAATTTTCTTCCAAAACCTGAGCCATTGGTGCCAAACAGTTTGTGGTACATGAGGCACAGCTAATTATCGTTTCGCTACCATCTAAAATGCTATGGTTGACATTGAAAACAATAGTTTTTAAATCACCGGTGGCTGGGGCCGAAATAACAACTCGTTTTGCTCCTGCAGTTAAATGTGCCGCGGCTTTATCTTTATCTGCAAAAAAACCAGTGCATTCCAATACTACGTCAACATCGTGCTGACCCCATGGAATTTGCGATGGATCTCTTTGAGCGTAAATGTTTATTACGTCACCATTTACAATTATACTGTTTTCTGTAGATTTTACATCTTCTTCAAATCTTCCTTGTGCTGTATCATATTTTAATAAATGAGCCAGTACACTAGGACTGGTAAGATCGTTGATGGCAACCACGTCTATTCCTTCCATATTGTATATCTGACGATAAACCAAACGACCGATACGTCCAAATCCATTGATAGCAACTTTAATGTCCTTCATTTTAGAGATTTTTGTTTTTTGTTCAGCACAAAAATAACACATTCTTTTTAAAGCAAAAATCTTACTCTTTTTTACTTTAAATATCCAATTTTTCATTCTTTTTATGCCATTTAGTGCGATATATTAATTTATTTTAGGTGCCTTAATGGTCTAAATAACATTGCCATTTAGATTAGCAATGTAAATTATTGCTAATACTGGTCTTTTTGGATGGTATGCCTTAGATTTGTATTACTTATTCGTCCTTTATAGGGGTATGCCAAATAAAATTTGGTGTGTAATAGTGCAATTTTAAACTGAAGGGGGGAGGCTTAGTTTTGGAATCATATATGTTTGATTTTTAGTTAATTAGATAACTTTATATGAAGTTTTTGTCAAGAAAATAATTCTATAAAATAACATAATATATATATGCAAAGTTTGATTTTGGCAGCCTGGGAAGATAGGGCACTTTTAAAAAACAAAGAAACAATTGAGGCGATCGAAACAGTAATTAATTTAGTCGATAAAGGCGAGTTAAGGGTTGCAGAACCAATTTCTAATGGAGATTGGCAAACAAACGAGTGGGTTAAGAAAGCAATTATTTTATATTTCCCATTAAGAAATATGGAAGTTTTGGAATCTGGCATATTCGAATATCATGATAAAATGAAGCTTAAAGGCAATTATGAGCAACTTGGTGTACGCGTAGTACCACCTGCAGTTGCCCGTTATGGCAGCTTTTTAGCCAAAGGAACGATTTTAATGCCCAGTTATGTAAATATTGGTGCTTATGTAGATGAAGGTACTATGATCGATACTTGGGCCACTGTTGGTAGTTGTGCTCAAATTGGTAAAAATGTTCATTTATCAGGAGGAGTTGGTATTGGTGGAGTGCTTGAGCCGCCACAAGCTTCACCTGTTATTATTGAAGATGGAGCTTTTATAGGTTCGAGATGTATTGTTGTTGAGGGTGCACATATTGGTAAAAGGGCTGTTCTAGGTGCAGGTGTAACCATCACAGGCAGTTCAAAAATAATAGATGTTACGGGAGAAGAACCGGTAGTTTATAATGGATTTGTACCTGAAAATTCTGTTGTAATCCCTGGAACGCTTCCTAAAAAATTCCCTGCTGGTGAATATCAGGTACCTTGTGCATTAATAATAGGGAAAAGGAAAGCAAGTACCGATCTTAAGACATCACTAAATGAAGCTTTGAGAGAAAACAATGTGACTGTTTAAAAACAAAAAATAAGTAAGATTTGGGTAACTCTTATATTTATGAGCTATGCCCATTTTTTTTATCTTAGTTTAAGTATTTAAAAGCAAAAACTAATCCAGCTAAGTATTCAATCCATCTATTTAACTTGTTTTTCATTAAATACAGAAAAAAAACAACCTTAAGAATTTAATATCACCACATTTCATGCACCACATTGTAATAATAAGGTATTAAACAGTCGGAGGGCTAATAAAAAAGACTGCCCAAATGTTTTTCATTTCAGGCAGCCTTTTAATCCAGATGGATTGTTTATATGGAAGCACGATTTCGCCGGAACCCTTATTTCTAAAGATTTCACTCAGTTTTGTGTAATATATTAACCTACATTTAAACCAATTGTACAAATAATTTTTCTTGTATTTAATTCTTTAAGTAATAATTACATTTCAAATCTAGTATATAATATTTCATTTACAAAAGTAAAATATATTTTTTTTTTAAAGCAATTTTTCTTTAAAGTTTTATTTAACTAACTAATTTACAATACTTTACAAATGTTGATTCTATAATTTACTTTTGTATATTAATAGAGTAGATTTATTAATTTCATGGTTAACATTTATATATCTTTAGTAGTGTTTTGTGATTATTTTTATTTATGTTTGTGAATAAATTTGTTACAATGGCTGAAGAAACCAAGTTTGCACTAAACAAAAAGATAAATGAAATTCGTAAGCGTTTAAACCTGAGTAGTTCACAATTTGCCGACTATATCAACGTGACCAGGCCTATACTCAGTCATATAATTAATGATAGAAATAAACCAGGGTGGGATGTGATCCAAAAAATTTGTAATGCCTTTCCGGAATTAGGCTTAGATTGGACAAATATTGATTTACCACTAGATAACGAATTGCTAATACGAATAGCTAATAGAATTAGCTTGGAAACACATCAAAAACAATTAGCTAATTTAAACCTTCCATTAGAAAATTTAGATAATTCAGAAACTCAAATGGCATTTAAATTTATGGAAATACCTGGCAAAAAAATAGCAAGGATTTTAGTACTTTACAGCGATAATACATTTAGGGAATATAACCCAGTATGAAATGAATTCAAGAAGGTTAGCATTTTTATATCTTCCTGGCATTGCCCTAATTCTTAGTTTAATATCATTAACTATCTATATAGTTAATGATGTTCAGATTCCTGCGAGTATTTATTTCTTAATACCCATAATGATTACACTTTTGTATTTTGGGTTTAAATGGAAAGTTTGGAAGGACTAAGTTACTTTATAAATTGATTGAAATAGTTCTAATCTCAATTTTGTAATTGTTCATTAAAAGTTTTCGCGGTTAAACACTCCTGGTATTATAAAAATATCATGTTTTCAGTATTTTCAGAAATCATTAATAATTGTTTTATAATTTATATTATGTTAAATAAATATATCAATATAAAACCGGCCAATTACCGGTTTTATATATTTTAATAGAAAATTTAATTACTACACTGAGCTAATACTTTATCTAATGTAGCAAGGTTATTTACCACTTCTGAATCATCAGGTTTTAAAGACTTACATTTTTCGAAATATGGCTTAGAAAGTTGAAATTGTTCACAAACTTTAACTTCAATGGCTTTTCCTTCCTTTTGATATGTCTTTATATCCATTGCATCAACTTCCTTCTTCGTTTGTACAGCTTTGTTAAAAAAGAACACCCCCATATTGAAATTACCTTCATAATTATTTGGATCTGCAGCCAAGGTCTTAATATAATACTCGTGAGCCGTTACCAAGTCTCCTTCACTTTCATAAAGAATACCCAAATTGAGTAGGTTTAGGGAATTATTAGGGTCTGCTTCCAATAATTTTTCTAAATCTGCTATGGCCTCTTTAATTTTATTGGAAGCTAAATAAATATTAATTAATTCGCCTCTTAAATCTTTATCCGATGGGTTAGCAAGAATACCTTCTTTAAGAATTGCTATAGCTGTATCATAATCTTCCGCCTTTTTAGACATGCTACTTAAACTATAAAATACTGCCGGATCTTTTCCTCCATTATTTAAATAAGCTTTAAATGCATTTTTGGCAACATCTTCATGACCATTCTGTTGAGCCACAATACCGGAATAAAATGAGCTCAAAGTATCTTTTACGTCTACTTTCATTCCTAATGTAAATAATTCTTCTGCCAAAATCATATTGCCACTATTATAATGGGCAACACCCTGATTCATCACTGCAGAATAGAGAACTTCTCCTGTTAGTTTAGCTTTTATTGCATCAGCTTCTTTACCTCCTTCTGCAGCATCTAGCTCAACTGCTTTAAGATAGGCATTGTACGCTTTAACAGCAGATGTGGAGTCTTTACCACAATTGGTGGTATAATCAGCATAGGCGTCACCAAGACGAACCCACGTAGCGGCTTTTATTCCTCTTTTGGGATGTTCAGAGCTTTTAATAATTGGATCTAAAGTGGCTTGTGCAGCCGTACACTGTGCTTCTTTAGCTAAATCTAAAGTTGACTGAGCATATGAAGTCGCCAGAGTTAAAATCAGGGCATTGGTTAAGAGTAGTTTCTTCATTTCTGTTTTTAAAGTTAGTTCTACAAATTTTGTTCTTTTGACGTAATTGGTTTAAAAGGTTTTACCGATTCATGTAATTTAACATGTCCTTAACATTATTCTTCAACATTAGGTGTTGAATTGTCATCTGCAATATCGGATTTGTCTGGATGGATATTAGTATCTCCACCATCTATAGTATCATCTAAATTAACTTCCGAAATTTCCTCATTTTCTTCTACTTCTTCTTTTGCTATTCGTGTAACAGAAGCAATAGCATCGGTTTCATTAAGCCTGATCAGTTTTACACCTTGAGTTGCTCTTCCCATTACTCGTAAATCACTAACGCTCATTCGAATAGCAATTCCTTTGATAGTAATGATCATTAAATCATCATCATCCGTCACTTCCTTAATAGAAACTAAATTGCCTGTTTTGTCAGTAATATTTAAGGCTTTTACACCTTTTGCTCCTCTAGAAGTTTTTCTATATTCTTCGATATCTGATCTTTTTCCATAACCTCTCTCAGAAACGACCAAAAGCTGTGAATCAGGTCTGCTGCTGCATATCATTCCGATTACTTTGTCATTATCGGCTAGATTTATACCTCGTACACCGGTAGCTCCCCTACCCATTGGTCTTACTCCTGATTCATGAAAACGAACTGCTTTACCCTGATTTGCGGCAATAATAATATTATTATCTCCATTGGTAAGAGCAACATCAAGTAATTTATCTCCCTCATTAATATTAATGGCAATAATACCATTTACACGAGGACGTGAATATGCTTCCAATAATGTTTTCTTTATGGTACCATTCTCTGTACACATAATGATATAATTATTGTTGATGTAATCATCATCTACAAGCGTTTTCACATTCAGGACGGCTCTTATACTATCATCTGACTCGAGATTAATCAAGTTCTGAATTGCCCGACCTTTTGATGTTTTATTTCCCTCTGGCACTTCAAATACTCTCAACCAATAAAGTTTTCCTTTTTGAGTAAAGAATAAAAGGTAATTGTGATTTGTGGCCGAAAATATATGCTCAGTATAGTCCTCATCTTTGGTTTTAACCCCTCTGGATCCCGTACCACCCCTATTTTGAGTTTTATATTCTGCAAGTGCAGTTCGTTTTATATATCCTTGATTTGAGACCGTAACAAGCATTTCGTCATCCGGAATCATATCTTCAATATTGAACTCTCCACCAGCCATTTCTATCCTGGACCTTCTGGCGTCGCCATATTTGGTTTTAATGTCCTGGAGATCTTCACGTACAATCTCTTTTTTCTTTTCCTCAGATGCTAAAATTTCATTCAAGCGATCAATTAGAGCTTTTATTTCTTTATATTCTGCAATTATTTTATCCCGCTCAAGGCCGGTAAGTCTTTGCAGACGCATATCTAGAATTGCTCTTGCCTGAATTTCAGACAACTGATAATTGGTCATTAAGCCTTCTCTGGCTTCATCAGGATCTTTTGAATTACGTATTAAAGCAATTACTTCATCGAGGTGATCAAGAGCAATTAATAATCCTTCTAAAATATGTGCTCTTTTTTCAGCCTCCTTAAGTTCAAAAATTGTACGACGGGTTATAACCTCAATTCTATGTTCCACATAGTTCTTTATGAGATCTTTTAGGTTTAGCGTATAAGGTCTACCTTTTACCAGAGCGACATTATTGATACTAAAAGAAGATTGAAGCTGAGTATACTTAAATAAGTTATTTAGTACTACGTTTGGAACCGCATCTCTTTTTAAGTCATAAACAATTCTTAAACCATCCCGATCTGATTCATCTCTCAGATCGGCAATTCCTTCAATTTTTTTCTCATTAATTAAAGCAGCCGTACGCTCGATCATATTGGCTTTATTTACCATATATGGAATCTCCGTTACAACTATTTGCTCTCTTCCGGTTTTTGAAACTACAGATTCGGCAACAGATCTTATTACTATTCTACCTCTACCAGTTTCAAATGCCGATTTTACACCTGAATAACCATAAATAATTCCTCCCGTTGGAAAATCAGGTGCTTTTATATGCTCCATTAATCCTTCAATATCAATTTCAGGGTTATTTATGTAAGCAACAATACCATCTACTACCTCAGAAAGGTTATGAGGAGCCATATTGGTTGCCATTCCCACAGCTATACCAGAAGTTCCATTAAGTAATAAGTTCGGTATTCGTGCCGGCATTACCGATGGCTCAGTAAGTGAATCATCAAAGTTTGGTTGAAAATCAACTGTTTCTTTGTTGATATCGGACAACATTTCTTCAGCAATTCTTTTTAATCTTGCCTCAGTATAACGCATTGCAGCAGGAGAATCTCCGTCAACGGACCCAAAGTTCCCCTGTCCGTCTACCAATGGATATCTTAATGACCATTCCTGTGCCATTCTTACCATGGTATCATAAACAGAAGAATCACCATGAGGGTGGTATTTACCGAGCACCTCGCCCACAATACGTGCTGATTTCTTATATGGTCTGTTGTGATAAACTCCCAGCTCTGACATACCATAGAGTACACGCCTGTGAACGGGTTTAAATCCATCCCGAACATCAGGTAGGGCACGCGAAATAATAACTGACATTGAATAATCAATGTAAGCTCCACGCATTTCGTCTTCAATATTGATGGGGATTATAGTTCCTTGATTTGGAGATAAAGGTATTGGGTTCTCGTTTTCCTCTGCCATAAATTATTTTGCGAAGAATAGTTTTAATATTAGTTCAAAAATAAGTAGTAATGTTATACTTTTCAGCCTTCAAAGTTAATTAAAAAGTACCTTTTTCACAATGAATTATCCAACAAATCAGGTCGCCTTTCTCTGGTTCTTTTAAGTGATTGTTCGAGCCTCCATTCTTCTATTTTTTTTAAATCTCCTGACAAGAGTATCTCTGGTACTTTTAGCCCCTCATAATCAGCAGGTCTTGTAAAAACTGGTGGGGCCAGAAGGCCGTCCTGAAATGAGTCTGTAAGGGCAGAAGTCTCATCATTTAATGAGCCTGGAACCAGTCTGATAATAGCATCAGTGATAAGAGCTGCGGGAATTTCACCCCCACTGAGAACATAGTCACCGACTGATATTTCACGAGTAACAAAATATTGACGATATCTTTCATCAACACCTTTATAATGCCCGCAAACAATAATTATATTATGTAACAATGAAAGGAAATTAGCTTGCTTTTGATCAAATCTTGCACCATCGGGAGTAACATATATAATATCGTCATATGATCGCTCAGCGGTGAGTTTATGAGTTATATTAGCCAAAGGTTCAATTTGCATTACCATGCCGGCTCCACCACCAAAGGCATAATCATCTATTTGTTTATTTTTGCCAATACCATATTCCCTGAGATCATGAATAACAATATCGACAACTTTCTTGTCAATAGCTCTTTTGATAATAGACTGTGAGAAGAATCCTTCCAATAAACCAGGTAAACAAGTTATTATATCGATTCTCATGAATTATTCTTTTAAATAGATATCCAGTAAGCCGTCTGGTAGATTCAGGTAAATAGCCCGATTGGGCTGATCCACTTTTGCTATAATTTCGTCTGCAATTGGTACAAGTACCTCTTTCTGTTGCATATCGAAAGCAATGAGATCTTGACCTGTGCTTTCGTAAATACTTTTCAAAATACCCAGTTTATGCCCATTTAAATTATCATATACTTCATATCCGATCACCTCATGATAATAGAAGCCATTTGTAGGCATTTCAGGTAAATTCTCAATAGGTAAATACATTTCACAATTTATTATTGCAGCTGTATCTTCAACCTTTTCGAAATCTTCGAAAAGAGCAATAGATTTTTTGCCCCGAATTTGCAACTCTTCGATAAAGAAAGGAACAAGTTCGCCTTTTTGTAATAAAAATACGGAGTCCATATCTTCATACAGATTTGGATCGTCAACATCAAGCCAAATTATAACTTCTCCCTTAATTCCATGGCTTTTGGTTACCTTTCCCAGGAAATAACAATCTTCAATTTTCATATTTAAATAAAATAAAAATCCCCACTAATAATTAGTGAGGATCTTTAAAAAATCGATTTATTTCTTTATTCTTCGGTTGAAGCAGCTTCCTCGGTAGCTGTATCAACTTCAGCTACTACTTCTTCTTCAGTATTAGCTTCTATTACTTCTTGTACATTCGCAGCGGCTTCTGCAGCTTCCGCAGCAGCAATTAAATCTTGCTCAGCTTTTACTTTTTTAGCGATTGTATCTTCCTTTTTCTTACGCTCTGCTTCTAGTGCAGCTTGCTTTCCGGCAGATTTAACTGAATTTAATTTAGCAAGTTTATTATCACGTGTAGTTTCTTTCTCGTTTAACCAGGCATTGAATTTTTCATCAGCAGCCTCTTGTGTTATTGCACCTTTGATTACCCCAACTTGCAGGTGTTTTTGTAACATTACTCCCTTTACAGAAAGTATTTTTCTTGTGGTATCCGTAGGCTCAGCTCCTACCATAAGCCAATAAAGAGCTCTTTCATTTTTCAGGTTAACACCTGCGGGAGTACTATTTGGATTGTACTGTCCAATTTTCTCGATAAATTTACCATCACGTGGTGATCTCGCGTCGGCTACAACAATATCATAAATTGCTTGCTTTTTACGACCTTGACGAGATAATCTAATTTTTACAGACATATTTACTTTTTTATGGGGATCTCGTCCCCTGTTAAAATTTTGGAGTGCAAAGATAAAATATTTTTATCTTATTTCAAGATGTAAAATGAAAATTTAATAGTTTTAAAGAATAAAAGATGTAAAAAAAGAAGAAATAAGTCTGTAAGCCGAATTCTGTATTCCGTTAAACGAAATTCTTATCATTTATCTACAATATCGGTTACCCGATATTTTGAGCAACCTACCCTCCTGCATTGAACGAGCAATTCTTAATAGCAGGTATATTTGGTTTTTCAGCTCATGAGGTTTACCAATCATTAATATCACTATTAACCCGGTGGGCTCTTACCCCGCCTTTTCACCCTTACCATCATATAATGGCGGTATAATTTTCTGCGGCACTTTCTGTGAAAAAGGTTTTTTAACCTTTCCCCCTACCCGTTAGGTAGCATGATGCTCTGTGCTGTTCGGACTTTCCTCTTCGCCGGAACGAAGCGATAAGACGACTTATTTCTTTTGCAAAACTACAACCCTTTTATCGAAAGATTTAATAATCCTGTTGCTTTTACTGTAGCAATCATCCCCTTTTTTACCAGAAATACTTTATCTGGTTCAATTTCCTGGATTCTACCCTTTAAATTTACACCTTTCACCGGTTGAGAATTCATTGCATTCTCAACTGCATTTTTGGCACCCGTTAAAATTGGGTCTACAGGAATCCCAAATTCATTTTCAATTTGCTTAACCAAATTACCTTCCAAAATCCAGGAGCCCATTTTAAGCATTAAATTTTTAGTTTTTAAATCAAAATCGGTTTTTGATAAAACTATAGACTTCTTTACCGGATCGTAAACCGGAACACCGGTCAAATAAATGATACCATTGACACTACCTGTGGTTTTAATTTTAATTACCAGCTTATTATTCAAAGTGCCATAGATGGATATATCATCAACTATTATTTTATATTTATCACCCTTAAATAAGAATTCATGCCCTCTAAATAAGTCATTAGCTATTTTATCGGCCTCTGTAAATGTCACCAGATTTTCTAATATTACATTGAATCCATTCGGCAGTTCGTTGACGAATTTGAGAGGTGGTAGTTCTTTAGAAAACGTAATATTATGATCAGGTTGACCAGTCAAAGTACCTACATATGCTTTAATCGCAAGGGAAGTTTTGATAATCCGGTTTTCTGTTATTACTGGAGTCATTAGCACATCCTGTGGTTCAATTTTCACCCATATATTGTACTCATCTGACGCCTTCAAAGGTTTTTTTAATTCATTCCAGGCGTTCAAAACCAAGGACTTTACTTCTATCTGCTCCGAAATTTGTTCATCTGCCAAGCGGGCTATTGTGGTTTGATAATTTGATAGAATATTTCCAATTATTGAGGTTAATGGAATGTCAATTCCTCCTACACTTATATTAGGCTTACTAATCCATTCATATCCGAAGGAAGTTGTTTGTGTATTAATTTTCCAATCAGCTCCAAAATAGATTTTAGAGGCAAATTTCATGTTAACTTCAAAAGTTGTTTGAGGTGTTTGGGAAAAACCAAGTAATTTAACTCTCTTTTGTGCCCAAATTTTTAAGGGGATTTCAAAAGTTAATAACTCATTATGAGCTTCTTTAATTTGAATCCTTCGTAATTTCCAGATTTTTATTTTTAAATCATCTCCTCTATTGTCGGTAAAACTAGAATCTTCATAAATCAAATCCTGAAATTCGAAATTTATCTGATTTTCCAATTCAGAAATTGGTATATCAATTGGAATTTTAAGATAAGAAATATCCCTTTCATTGTTAGCACTATCATCCTGATAACTTTCAGCCGGTGCTTCGGCAATTATTTTCTTGGAACAAGAACTTATCGAAAAGATTAAACAAAAAAAACAAATTCTAAGATACACTGATTTCTATTTTTGATGTAAAATTAATTAGTTCTTGGTCTTTAACGATGAATTTGAAAAAAATGATTGATCTAAATCAATAAATATGAGTATTTATTAATCATGGTATGTGAATTGAAATACCATACTAAAAAATAAATTACTCATGCTTAAAATTTCCAATCAACTGCATCAATTTAATGATATTATTAATTTAAGCAAAAAAATGGGTTTAGGTCAGGTACTTATAGAAGACGAGTATTTTGACGGAAGACTTATTAAAATACATAATCAAAATACCGTATTTCTGGGTAATTGTAATTACCTGGGTCTGGCCACTAATCCGGAAATTAAAGAAGTGGCAAAATATGCAATTGACAAGTATGGGGTCTTTTTTTCTTCTTCCCGATCATTTGCAGCACTTTCTTTAATTGAAGAATTGGAACATCAATGGGAGAGTATTTTTAATAGACCTTGTCTGGTAACTCCTACAACATCACTCGGCCACATTGCTAATCTGCCTTTATTAATTGGAAAAAAGGATTTAATAATTTGTGACCAACAGGTACATAATTCAGCTCATAATGCGGCCATGATATGTAAATCAAATGGCACTTAGGTGAGTTATATCCATCATAACAGGCTTGACTTCCTGGAAGCCAAAATATTAGACAATCAGGATAAATTTGAAAATATATGGTTTCTGGCCGATGGGTTATATTCCATGTTTGGTGATACCGTTCCTGCCGAAGAATTAATTGATCTACTACAAAAATATCCTAAATTAATCGCCTATGTCGATGATTCAGATGGGATGAGTTGGACCGGCAATATGGGGGCAGGATCATTTCTTAGTAAAGTACCTTATCATGAAAGACTATTTATGGCTATGTCTACTAATAGAACCGGCGGGGCAATCATGATTTATCCTGAAAATGAATCAAAAAATCTGGTAAGAAATTACGGTTCTTCAATTGTTTTTTCAGGCCCATTATCTCCTTCTATGATTATGTCGGGCATTAAAGCTACTGAAATTCATAAAAGGCCGGAATTTTCTATAATGCAGAAAAAGTTAAGTGATTTAATTTATCATTTCATTAAAATAGCGGGTGAATTAAATATTCCGTTAATCAGGGATGATAAAACGCAAGTATTTTTTATTGGAATGGCACATGAAGAGCCCACTATTTTTGTAGCTAAGGGATTACAAAAGGCTGAATTTTTTGTGGATGTAGCCGGTTATCTAAGTGTTCCAAAAAATAATTTAGGTATTCGAATTACTTTAACGAACTATTTAAGTTTCACCGATGTGGAGAATTTCCTTTATAGCTTGTCTGAATTAATTACTATTTTAGAAAAAGAAAATAAATTCAGTACGCCTAAAGTGCTAAAGATATTTAAGAATCAAAACAATAGCGTAGTTAAAAAATACCTTTAATAGGTTCCCGAATATTTACGCAAAACCCATTCAAGTGTAACAAGAAATAGGAGCAAAATTAGTAACCATTTTAAATTAATAAGTTCACGCAGATCTTCGTTATTAACAATTTTCGAAGGAAGTTGTCGTCTTTTCTGATATTCTATCCAATTATCTATGTTTGCTATTCCGAAAAACTGACCTCCGTGATTAGTTGTCAATGTTCGTAAAAAATCGAAATTGGCAGTGGTATTGAGAAATTCCAGGTCTTTTTCACGAACCACAAATTGACCACTTGTGCTTTCCTGTTTTCCAAGAACCACTCCTTGAGCCGAATAATTGTAAATTCCCGCAGGAAGTTTGGCAAGCTGATATTGAGAGTTAGCCTGAGTTAGGATATAATTATAGTTCACGGCCTTTCCTAATTCATTTTTTACTTCCAGGTTTATTTCTACATCATATATCTTTTGATATAAATCGTTATAGGCTTCTGATTGTAGAATTACATTCTCGTTAACATCAAATTCAGTATTTACAGGATAAACCTTCAATTTTTGTTTATCTTCTTTTAAAGAAATTAATTGCAAGGTTTTTTGAATAAGTTCTTCAATAAATAGTTGAGAATCTTTCAAACTGTATTCTTCTAAACTCCAGGACCATAAACCTTCAGCAGTGAGTACAGCACTTTTACGGTTTACCGTTGTATTAATGGCTAAAAGTGGTCGTTCTGTAGAAGTGTTTCCTACTTTTTGAAATAATATTACTTGCGTACCTGGAGAGGAACGGTATTCTCCAAATGGTGCAGAAATCGGTGGTAATTTTTGTAAAAAATCCGTGTCGGTTTCTAAAAAATTAAATCTTTTAAAATCATTATTTACAAGAGCAGTGACCTTGTCTGTTTTAGAAGCCTGTGCATTTATCCCAAGTACCTCTTGCATTCCATTGAAAGCTGTTATATTTGACTGAGCACCGAGAACGAATAAGGTAGGTTTTAATTTCGAAAGTAGTCGGGCTACCAGGTTAGCCTGAGAATTATTTACCGCAGGTAATTGATGTAGTATCAAAATATCAAAATTTTCATCTTCAGAATTTAATTCATCTGAGCTAAGTATCTTTATTTTTACTTCGAAAAGAGGATTATTTTCAATAATTCTTTTCAATACTTTAATATCGGGATGTGGAGAATGAGCAAGTAAAAGTATTTTTTCTTTTCCATCTACCACATCAATAATCAAATCTGCAAAGTTATTCTTTACCGAAAACTCACCTGAAATAGGAGCTAATTCTATGGTGTACCTCTGCTTGCCAGGAACCTTTGCTGCAATTTGAAAGCTTATTGACTTGTATTCCTGATCTTTTTCAAAACTGATCACTTTCTTATCTATCACCTGATCATTGTTTTTGATAAGGATAGTAGTTGATTTATTTTGTACTAAAAAAGCAGATACATCAACAATTACTGGAAAATCGTTTCCCAGAAATGCCAGTTTATTTGCGGTAATCCCTTTTATGGCAGCATCTTTTTTACGCGTTGTATCACCCACTCCTAAACTTGAAATTAAATAAGGTAGATTTTGGTTTAAAGGAGAAAATCCTGAATTGGCAATTCCGTCGGAAATCAGCAAAACATCTGTTAAATTCTGACCATCGAATTCTTCATTAATCAACTGGAAAAAGCTTCCAAAATCTGTTTTTTTACCAGAGAAAAAGGAATTTTCAACTTTAGTAATATCTTCGCCATTGAAATCTCTGAATTTAATTTCAAAACCCGAATCATTAAGCTTTGATTTAATTAGATCAATTGAATTAGATATTGATTCAACATTTTTGCTATCCACTTTTACAGATCCGGAGTTATCAACACCTACCAACAAAACTGGCTTAAGTATTTCGGTATTTTGACTTCTCAATAATGGATTAAAAAGTAAAAAACATAGAGTCGAAACCAATAAGCCCCTCAAAAGTGCAAGCATTCTTTTTTGAACTCTCGTAAATGTAGATTTTGAGTTGTATAAAAGCCAGGAATAAAAAATACCTGCTAAAATACAAATCACTATAAACCAAAACGGATACTGAAAAACCAGTTGGGAATTCATTTATTTAATCTCATAATTTACATGACCATGCCGCCATCAACCACTAACACCTGGCCAGTAATATAAGAAGACATATCGGATGCAAGGAAAACGCAGGCATTAGCTATGTCAGTACCTTGTCCCGGTTTTTTAAGTGGAATACCTTTCATCCACTCTTTTAATTGTTCCTCGTTTAATTCCCCGGTCATTTCGGTTTCAATAAATCCAGGGGCAATTGCATTAGATCGTATATTTCTGGATCCTAATTCTTTGGCAACTGATTTGGTAAAACCTAAAATTCCGGCTTTAGACGCTGAATAGTTAGCCTGTCCCGCATTTCCGGTTAAACCAACAACTGAAGTAATATTAATTATAGAACCACTTTTAGCCCGCATCATAGGCTTTATTGATGCTTTTGTTAGGTTAAATACCGATTTCAGGTTGATGCGAAGCACATCATCCCATTGCTCTTCACTCATTCTCATTAATAAAGTATCGCGGGTAATTCCTGCGTTATTAATTAGAATATCTATTTTACCAAAATCATGAACTACAGATTCAACCAATAGTTCGGCAGCTGCATAATCAGACGCATCTGACCGATAACCTTTAATTTTAGTTCCGGCAGTAGAAAGTTCTTTTTCCAAAGCTTCACCTTTCTCTACGCTTGATAAATAGGTAAATGCAACATTTGCTCCTTGTTCTGCAAATACCTGTGCTATACTTCTTCCAATTCCTCTTGATGCACCAGTTATAAGTGCTACTTTTCCTTCGAGTAATTTCATACATTAATTTTAGATTTTAAACCCGCTACAACTATGACTATTTCACCTTTAATTGTGCGTTTGGCAAAATTAGCAAGAATTTCGGATATATTTCCCCTAACTGTTTCTTCATACATTTTAGTAATTTCCCTTGAAACAGATGCTATTCTGTCCTCACCAAAATATTCTGAAAAATCCTTTAAAGTACGCAAAAGTCTATGTGGCGATTCATAAAAAATCATAGTCCTTTTTTCAGATTGCAATTCCGTTAGTTTTGTCATTCTTCCTTTTTTAACCGGCAAAAAACCTTCAAATACAAAGGAATCTGTTGGCAAACCTGAATTAACTAATGCCGGAACAAACGCTGTAGCACCAGGTAAACAATCAATTTCAATATCATTTTTAATGCACTCTCGCACTAAAAGATAACCCGGATCCGAAATTGCAGGTGTTCCGGCATCTGAAATCAAAGATACATTCAGGCCGGCTTTGATCTTATCCAAAATACTGTTCAGGGTCTTATGTTCATTGAAAATATGGTAGCTCTGCATTGGTTTGTTAATACCCAGGTGCTTTAATAACTTACCTGAAACGCGTGTATCTTCTGCCAATATTAAATCGCTAGTTTCCAGCACTTTAATACTCCTAAGTGTAATATCGTCAAGATTACCAATAGGTGTAGGAACTATTTTGAGAGACATATATCCTTTTCTTCAATTATGATGTGAAATTATTAAAAATTATTCTTTTAAATTATTTGAACTGTTATTCAATCTTACAATAATTGATTTTATCAAAGAAAACCACTAGAACTATGCTCATTTTTACCCTATTTTCATTGATCTTATTGGTGTTTTTTCTCAATAATTTAAAAAAACAGCAAGATTTAGTAGCTCCAAAAGGTTACTTGTCTAAATTGAGAAGCAGACATAAATCCTCAAATTTTTAAGTCAAAACTTAAAAAAAACGGTGTTGATAAGGCTTGATAAATAGAGTCTCTAAATATTGCTTTTATTCTTATTATCCAATTAAACAACAAAAGTCAAGAGAATCGGATAAAAATCACCTAAAGTCATACTTTTTAATCACTGAATACTTCAAAACCTTTTGCACAGTTAATTCACACTTTCTAAACATTAAATTTTAAATACAATTCTGAGATAAGACCCTTCATTGTCTGATCTTTAGCTGTAACTTTATTACCAGCCGAATGCGTGGTTAGTGTAATTTTTACTTTATTATATGTATTTGTGATAGTTGGATGATGATTTTGTTGTTCAGCATAAAGACCAACCGATACAATAAATGACAGTGCTTGTTTAAAGTCCTGAAACAAGAAGTCGCGTTCTAAAAATTGATAATTTTCTTTCCAGTCCATTTTATATTTATTTAAAACATCTATCAATTGCCGAAATTGCAGATAAACGAAAAAAGCCCCGAATTACGGGGCTTTTATGCAGAGAGAGAGGGATTCGAACCCCCGGACCTTTGACAGTCAACGGTTTTCAAGACCGCCGCATTCGACCGCTCTGCCATCTCTCTTTAAAACATTTAACTAGCGGTCTGTTAAATGTGGGTGCAAAGGTATTTTTACTAATTTACTTTGTCAAGCTAAAGTCAATTATTTTTTGGATTTCTTTTTAAAACTTGTGATTTCCCCTATTATTTACAATTGAAAATGAAGATTTTACTATTTTTAAATGATTTATTAATCCAATCGATTACAAATGATATTATAGCTGCAATTTTGACAAACCTTTTTATCGGAGGTTTGGTTAAAAGATTCTAATTTATCTAATAATCCTAAAGAAATTTCATTTAATAAATTCTCAACACTTTGCTTTATTTCCTCTTTTGAAAATTTCGCTAGGGCCAAATTTTCTTCCAGGTTTCTAAAAGCGTAAATTCTGGCATTAACTGGTGTATTATGTGGCAACTTCAATTCAACTATAAGTTTTTCAGTAGCCAAATAAGAATAAAAAACCAATTGCCTCAATTTATCCATTTTGGGTAATAAAATAGCATCCTGCAAGCTTAGTTTACTGAATGTGAGATCTGAGGCTAATGCTTTGCCTGTCTTATAATCAATAAGACTTAGTCCATTTTCATTATATTCAATAGAGTCAATAAAACCTTTTATTTTGATGTCATATATTGAATTTTGTACCTTAATTGAATGTATTGCTTCTAATCTTTCTTCAAGGCCAACCAGATTAAACCCGGTATCAGAATTTTCTATTCTGGTCTTAAAATATTTACTCAAAAGCTCTTTGGCCATTAAATAGTAAATTTTATTCAGCCCGGAGTTAAAATCCAAATCAGCAAATAACTCTTTTTTTACTTTATCAATTTCTGAGTCAAGAATTTGCATCGACTCACTCAGCGTTGTGCAGTTAATCGTTTTATTCTGTTTAATCCAATTTTTGCCAATATTTTCCAAAGTTTTATGAATCCATATGCCAAATACATCAGCCTGAATACTTTCAGCTATTTCATTTTCACTCTCAAGTTGTAATATTTGTTCAAAATAAAATTTTAAGGTACAATTCAAGTATGTATTAATGGAAGTATTTGATAAGCCCCTATTACACAAGATTTGAACGATTTTATCAAAAATTTCATCCGTTTTTCTTATTTTTATTTCTTTATTATTGGGACTTTCTGTTTTCCTGAAACCTACTTCTGACTTCCTTATTACTATTTTAGGATTTCGTATTGCCAGATCGTGTTCCAATTGAAGTGCAAATCGGCTTTTCTCCGCTTTCCCTCCTAAACCAGATGAATTTTGTCTGTACAATATACTGACATGTTTGGCCCTCATCATCAATCTATAGAAATGATACGACATAATGTCATCCTGATCCTTATAAACTGGTAAATTGAAATGTAGTGCGGCATCAAATGGTATCAGGGAGTTATTTCTGTTTGAGGAGGGTATTATTCCTTCATTAAAACTTAAGAAAATGATATGATCGAAGTCAAGACAACGGGTTTCAAGCATACTCATTAGCTGTAAACCAGCCTCCGGATCTCCCGCAAAAGGAACCTTCTGTAGTTTTGAAATTTCTTTTAATAAAAGTACTAAACCTGTAATTGTAATATAATCTTTTGATTCAACTGTGTCACTTAATTGAAACAATACTTCTTTTAGTAACAACCAGTATTCCTTTTCCAATGGATCCAAATCATCGAAATGATTTATGTATATTAATTGATGAATTTTGATTAAAATATTACAAATTTCATCAACTGAAGGAATATTTTTTTGAAAGATTAATTCAATCAAGGGGTGAAAATGGAAAACTTCCAATATTCGATCTAAATCAAGATAAACTTTATTATCGGCTATCAAAGATTCCGAAATTTGGGCAGCACTCATTTTCTTGTCCAAGGCTTTGGAAAAAATTTGGGCAACAACCGGTTCACTTAACAAATTTTTAAGAAAACTAAAATGATAAGATATTTCCTTCCCTTTTAACTGATACCCTTTTTGATAAATTTCCATTATTAATTGATAAAAGGAGAATAGTTTGGAATTATTCAACCCCAAACCCATTGAAACATTATAAGTTTGAAATTTGACCGGTAAGGAAAAAAGTAGTTTGCGAACCATTGATTCTTCTGGAACCACAATCAAAGTATTTTGTGGAGCTTGTAGTAAAATTTCATAAACAACTTTTGACTGCATGGAATCATTTGAACAAGAATAAAATTCAATTTCCTTTGCATCATTTACTAATATATTTTCAGGAGTATTCCATCTTCCAAATTTATCTTTACTCTGGTATTGCCTTAATATCTCTCCTGCCTGGTGGTTTGAATCCATAAAAAAGCTATCATAATCCCAATAGCAAGTCGCTTTTTTGCGAAAAACAAGTTCTTCGATTATTTGTGATTCAGAAATGCTCAAAGCATTCAATCCAACAAAATAATAATGTTTATAGCTTAAAGAAGTATTAAGAAAGGTTTCCAGGTTTTCTGCCATAAGTTTGTAGCACATTCCTTTATAGGCGATTCCTTTTAAAGCTAATTTCTTTTTAAATAATTCATAAACTCTGCCTGTCTTTCTATGGAAATCGAAATGATTTTGAACATTTTCCGAAATAATAATTTCGGATTCCACTTCTGGCTGCCATCTTTTTATTGCATCTGCTTCGCTCATGAATGCAAATAGCAAGTCTGTATCGCCCACCATATATTGATCTATTAAATCAAAATCTTTCAGTACTGTGGGAGCCCAATTTAAAAAATTATTAAATTCTGTTTCAGGTTCTTCCTCTAAATAGCAGGTATATAATTCAAAAATAAGTTGAATATTATCAGCAATTAATAAATCGGTGTGTTCTGTGATAAAATCGTCAATAGAGAATATGAAAGGCGAAATAATAGGCAGATCGGCATGTTTTGACAGGGCTTTCTTTAGAAAATATGCTGATCTACGACTTGGCACAACAAAACACATTCGTTCAAGATCAGAAAGGTTATGAATTCCCAGAATTTCAGAAACAACTTTTTCAAAAAATGAATCCATAAAAATTTATTGAGCCTCTAATTTAAGGCTTCTTTATATGCTTTCAAGGTTCTATCTCTAGCTTTTTTATGATCGACCATAGGCAAAGGGTAATTGAAAGATCCAAATTCCGGTATCCATTTTTTTATATATTTAAAATCTGGATCAAATTTCTGCTGCTGTGAATCTGGATTGAAAATGCGGAAATAAGGAGCTGCATCACATCCACAACCGGCCGCCCATTGCCATCCACCATTATTTGCAGCAAAATCAAAATCTAGTAATTTTTCAGCAAACCAGGCTTCCCCCCAACGCCAATCTATTAATAGATCTTTCACCAGGAAACTGGCTACTATCATTCTTACCCGATTGTGCATGTATCCGGTTTGGGCCAATTCCCGCATACCGGCATCTACAATAGGAAAACCGGTTATTCCTTTTTTCCATTTTTCAAATTCAGCTTCGTTATTTCTCCAAACCACCCTCTCATATTCAAGTTTAAATGATTTTGCGAAATTAATGTGCGGAAAATGATGCAAGATCATAAAATAGAAATCCCGCCAGATCAATTCATTTAAAAAAGTTTCATTTTTATTTATTGTCTTTTGAGCCAATTTCCGAATACTTATAGTTCCAAATCGTAAGTGAATTCCAAGCCTTGTGGTACCCTCAATCCCTGGAAAATTTCTTGTTTCATCGTAGTGATTTATTAAAGAATCTGCTACCGATTTTTCCGGAAAATCAAGGTTGAAATATTCAAAACCTATGTCATTTATATGGATCGAATCATTAGACTTAAATTTGAAAAAATTGTCTGAATACTTCTCCGTAGGATAACTTTTGAGGTAAAAAGGATTAAGTTTTTCTTTCCATTTTCTGGAATAAGGTGTAAAAATAGTATAAGGCTTTCCGTCTGGTTTAAGTATTTCATTTTTATCAAATATTACCTGATCTTTAAAACTGGTAAAAGAGATTGATTCATTTTTCAATAAAATTTCAATTTGGAGGTCACGTTCTATGCCATAGCGTTCATAATCACGATTTGTGAATACTTCGTCAATTTCGTATTCATTTATTAATTGACTCCATACATTTGCCGGTTCACCATATTTTATGAAAAGGTCTGAACCGAAATCTCTAAGATTATCACTTAATTCATCCAAACATTTCTGAATAAAAATTACTCTTTTATCCTGTTTATTAGTTAATTCACTTAATATGTTTTTATCTAAAATAAAGATTGGCAGAACTGGCTTATCTCCTTTTAATGCTTGAAATAAACCGGCATTATCATCCAGTCTTAAATCACGTCGAAACCAAAAAATATTCACCTCAGGCTTTTTTTGTGGCATATTTTATCAGATTTTTTAAGAGAGAACAATGAAACAAAGTCAATTGTTAACAGGCTTTCTCTATTTTTACGTGAAATTTAAGAATATGGCATTTAATAGTAAAAAATTAGGGATTCTTGGTGGAGGACAGTTAGGGAGAATGTTAATTCAAGCAGCCATTGATTTGGATTTTCATGTTAAGGTGCTCGATCCTGATCCAAATGCCCCTTGTAAATTTATCGCCCATGAATTTATTTGCGGATACTTCACTGATTATGAAACTGTTATGAAGTTTTGTTCGGATTGCGATCTAATTACTATCGAAATAGAAAGTGTAAATCTTAAGGCTCTTTATGATTTGGTTTCGATTGGAAAAGAAGTATATCCTCAGCCATCCGTGCTTGAAATAATAAAAAATAAAAGAACTCAAAAGCAGTTTTATCTCGACAATAATTTACCGACCGCACCCTTTGAACTCGTTGATAAAAAATCGGAAATCACCCATTATATAGATCGACTTCCATTTGTAAATAAACTTGGTGAAGGTGGCTACGATGGCCGTGGAGTACAAGTTATTCGTTCGGAAGAAGATTTTCACAAAGCTTTTGATGAACCCTCACTTATAGAAGAGTTAGTCGATTTCGAAAAAGAATTGGCAGTAATTGTGGCCAGAAATGAAAATGGTGAATGTAAAACCTATCCCGTTGTAGAAATGGCGTTTCATCCCGAAGCAAATCTGGTAGAATATTTATTTTCTCCAGCTAACATATCTAAAGAAATAGCTAAAAAGGCTGACTTATTAGCTGTAAAAACAGCTGAGGCTTTTGGTATAATTGGTTTATTGGCTGTTGAAATGTTTTTGACAAAGGATGGATATTTACTAATAAATGAGGTGGCTCCGAGACCGCACAACAGTGGTCACCAGACCTTAAAAGCTAATAGTTGTTCTCAATTTGAGCAACATCTGCGTGCCATATATAATTTACCTTTGGGGGATACAAACAGTAAGTACACCGCCGCGATGGTAAATATTTTAGGCGAACCAGGTCAAGAGGGAAAAGCCAACTATTTAGGAATAGAAGAATGCCTTGAAACAGGAGGAATATATCCTTTTCTTTATGGAAAAGCGATAACAAAACCTTTCCGTAAAATGGGTCATGTTACTATTCTGGCTGACGATTTTGATAAATTGAAAGAAAGCGTCAACTTTGTGAAAAATACATTAAAAGTGGTTTCCGAATCCTGATTGGAAACTATTAGCAATAAATGGTAAGTATAATAATGGGATCCAGCTCCGATCTAAATGTAATGGAGGGAGCAATCAAAATTTTAGAAGAGTTTGGTGTAGAACTAGAAGTTGATGTAGTATCTGCCCATCGTACACCTCAAAAAATGCTTGATTTTGCCCTTAATGCAAAAAAAAGAGGAGTGAAGGTAATTATTGCCGGGGCCGGGGGTGCCGCACACTTACCTGGCATGGTGGCTTCTGCCACGGTTTGTCCTGTAATTGGAGTTCCAGTAAAATCAAGCAATTCTTTAGATGGTTGGGATTCAATTCTTTCTATCCTGCAAATGCCTAATGGGGTGCCCGTAGCCACGGTCGCATTAAACGCTAGTAAAAATGCAGGGCTTTTGGCAATTGAAATGTTGGCCATTTCTGATAAAAATTTGGCGGCAAGACTAGTTGCATACAAGAACTTGATGATTGAACAAGTGGCTGAAATGAGTAAAACTGTTAATACTAGAAATAATGGAATTTGAAGAAAGAAACAAAAAGCCCGTAGAGTCAAACAGTAATTTGCCAATGGCCGTTTTAATTACATTGGTAGCCATAGTTTGCTTACTTCTCTATATCGGTTGGCAAATGATATCAGATACTCCTTCGACAAGAGAAGACATAGTAGCCACAACGGATCAGGAAAAATCAATTAAGGGAGAAATACCTGAAGAAGTCAATACGGGTGGAGATGAGGCCGTTGAGGAAGATATGCCTGAAATCCAAATACCCAAGGCGGAAACGGAATCTGTAAAAAATGAAGTAGTCAAAAAAGAAGAGTCGACAAAAACAGAACCAAACAAGGTAGCTAAAAGACAGTCTATCGGTTTACAGGACGGGGAAGAAAACATAACTCATACAGTTGCTGCTGGTGAAACATTCTTCTCAATAGCAGGCAGGTATGGCTTAAGTCCTTCAGCTTTAAAAAATGCAAATCCCGGTATTAGTGCTGAAAATTTAAAAAAGGGAGTCACCAAATTAAAAGTACCTGTGCAAACTATTCACACGGTAGGGCCTGGTGATATTCTAAGAGTAGTTGCAGAAAAATACAATATTAGCGTTGAAAGCCTAATGAAAGCGAATAATAAAAAGAAGAATTATGCTGAAAGAGGCGAGAAGTTAATCATTCCGCTCAAATAATTCCTGAGTTAAAATTAGTAGCGGGGATATATTTCTAAAATATGTCCCCTTTTTGTTTGGGTTTATTTACTATAAAGTATCAACATCAAAGTAGAAACCAGGAGTGTAAAAGCAATTAGGATAATATGTTGATTTTTTTCAGCCCTGGAACTAATATCTTTCCACATTAACGACAGCAGTACTAGTGACAAAAGTGCACAAATTCCTACAATAATTAAATTTACATTTGGAAATGGTATTTGCATTGGCAAATACACCATTATAAATGTTGTAATTACAATAATCCAAGTAAAAATCTTATTCCTGCGACTCATGTTCATTGTTGTTATTTTCATCAGAGATTTCGGTCAAGACTACTTCATTCCTCTCAACTTCTTTTTTATCAGTAAATTTATTTTGAAATAGTAAAATGGTCACCACGCCACAAAAAATGCAGGCATCAGCAAAATTAAAAATAGGAGTGCTATTATATGAACCTCCAAAATAAGGTACCCAGTCAGGCCAATAGCCATCAAGGCCATTGAAATAAAACATGTCAATAACCTGACCATGAAACCAGGGAGTTTCGGCATCGTAAGGGGCATTATTCAGAAATACACCATAAAATATACTATCAATCACATTACCAATGGCTCCGGCCAAAATTGCAGCCATCGACCAAAGAAGACCTTGATGTGTACCTTTATTACTTAAATGTGCCAAATACCAGGCAATAACAGACATTGCAACTAAACGAAAAAGAGTCAAAATTAATTTGCCATAATTACCTCCTAATTCCATTCCAAAGGCCATACCCCTGTTTGTAATATAATGAAGTTTGAAAAAATCAGGGATTATATCAATTTCCCCAAAATGTTTCGGAATAACCCAAAAATGCATCCAAAGTTTAATGGTCTGATCAATGGCAATTAGAATAATGGCGAATACAAAGTATTTATAAGCAGATTTCATTTAGTCTTTTTTCTTCTTCTGATTTCTCTTTTTAACATTAAGAACTCCCTACTCGATTGGCCGGCAATGGAGCTATTTTCTGCCGCTCTCCGGAATAAATACGGCATAACCGATTCAATTGGTCCATAAGGAACATATTTCGCTACATTATAGCCATATTTGGCCAGATTAAAAGAAATATTATCGCTCATCCCCAAAAGTTGTGCAAAATAAACCCTTTTATCTGAAGGTTGAATATTTTTTTGATTCATAAGTTCCAAACATAGCTTGGAAGAAGCCTCATTATGGGTACCCAAAACAATTGAAATATCATTTACATTTTCCAAACAATATTTCACAGCCTCATTAAAATCGAAATCAGTAAGCTCTTTGGTTTTATGCACGGGGTCTTTGTATTCTTCTTCTTTGGCGTTGTTTCTTTCTTTTTCTATATAAGCTCCACGAACTAGCTTTGCTCCTATTTTAAATCCTATTTTATCAGCCATTTCGTGGTGATTTTTCAATTCAGGAAGAATTTCCCAACGATATAGTTGATAAGTATTGTATACCAAGATGCGTTCCTTGTTATACAATTGCATAAAATCAAGTGCAATGGCATCTATTTCATCCTGAATCCAGGATTCTTCCGCATCAATTAACACCGGCACATTTAATTCATCCGCCCTACTAATAATTCGTTGAATTCTCGTAATTATCTTGCTATAACTTTCTTTTTCTTCATCTGTCAATTCATTTAATTGAGACTGTCTTTTGGATAATAAATCTTTGTTGCCAATCCCAGTCACTTTAAATACGGCAAAGGGTATTTTTCCATTACTTCCCGCTGCCACTTCCATGGTTTTAATGATTTCGGAAGCCGTATTTTCAAAATCTTCTTCCGTATCTTCACCCTCCACCGAATAATCGAGTATAGTACCAACCTGAAAATTATAAAGCTCATCTACCGTTTTCAAACATTCAGATAAATCTTCTCCCCCACAGAATTGGCCA